>CAMBZE010000001.1 GCA_945872425.1 Methylotenera oryzisoli
CCAATCATGACCGAGCGCGTTTCTGCCACACCTGCGGCACTCGCTTTAATTGAGCAGCTTTCAGTAAAGTTTGGACCGATTATATTTTTCCAGTCCGGTGGATGCTGTGAAGGCAGCGGCCCTTTGTGTATGCCTGCCAATGAGTTCAGACCTAGCCCATCTGATGTAAAACTAGGTGAAATTGCCGGCGCAATGTTTTATATGGGCGACAGTCATTTTTCATTTGCAGAGAACACGCATACGATACTAGATGCGGTTGCCGGCTCTAGCGGCTCATTTTCACTTGACTGCGGCACGGGCATGGCTTTTATTACACGCGGCCGTTTGTACAGCGATGATGAATTAAAAGCATTGCCTCCCGTCGCTCGCCACGGCTTTGATTAAACTGGGCAATCCTCAAGTGTGCGCATCGTTGCTCAACTAAGTAAGTATCAAGAGTATTTTCGTTTACCTTCCGCCATCCGCCTCGGTCTAACCGTTCGCTCCAACTGCTCACCACGCACCGTAGTCACGGGCTTGTTTGAAAGCGGTTGCCAGGCAGGGATCAAACATTGCTTGCCACTGCCGATTAAGTCTTCACGCCCCATTTTTTTCAAAGCTTCACGCAGCATCGGCCAGTTATTAGGATCATGATAACGAATAAATGCCTTGTGCAATTTGCGTACATTGCCAGCCTTGGGAATAGGCACATTTTCAGAATCCGTCGTGACTTTACGCAATGGATTTTTGCCGGAGTGATACATGGCAGTCGCCATCGCCATTGGCGTAGGTGTAAAGGTTTGCACTTGGTCTAGCTTGAAGTCGTATTTTTTAAGCCACAATGCCAGATTCAGCATATCGTCATCCGTGGTGCCGGGATGTGCGGCAATAAAATACGGGATCAAATACTGCTTTTTACCCGCTTCAGCACTGAACTTCTCAAACATGGCTTTGAACGCATCATAAGCCTCCATGCCCGGCTTCATCATTTTACTCAGCACGTTTTCTTCAGAGTGTTCCGGAGCAATTTTAAGGTATCCACCCACATGATGCTGCACCAATTCTTTGACATACTCTGGCGATTTCACGGCAAGGTCATAGCGCACACCGCTACCAATTAAAATTTTCTTCACGCCTTTAATGGCACGCGCCTTACGGTAAAGCTGAATCAGGGCAGTGTGATCTGTTTGCAAATTCTCGCAAATGCCTGGATAAACGCAACTGAGTTTACGACAGCTCTTTTCAATACTCTCAGACTTGCAGGCAATGCGATACATATTGGCTGTAGGGCCGCCAAGGTCTGAAATCACGCCGGTAAAGCCTTCTACTTTATCGCGAATCTCTTCAACTTCTTTCAAAATAGATGCCTCACTGCGGCTTTGAATAATGCGGCCTTCATGCTCGGTAATGCTGCAAAATGTGCAACCGCCAAAGCAGCCACGCATGATGTTCACACTAAAACGTATCATTTCCCAGGCGGGGATTTTGGCATCTTTATAAGCCGGATGCGGTTTGCGCGCATATGGCATGTCATACACATAATCCATCTCTTTGGTGGTGAGCGGGATTGGTGGCGGGTTTAGCCAGACTTCGCGGTCAGCATGCCTTTGCACCAACGCCCGTGCATTGCCCGGGTTAGCCTCAAGATGCAACACGCGTGAGGCATGTGCGTACATTACCGGGTTCTGCGACACTTCTTCGTAGGCAGGCAACCGCACCACTTGCTTGCTTCTGTCTGCTTTGGGCTTGCGCGATACTGGCAAAGCAATTGTAGCCACAGCATTCCCCTGCTCGCTTGCGGGCGTGGGAGATTCCGTGGCGCAGCTGGCATCCGCTTTACCTAGCTTCATTTCATACGGATCAACCGGTTTGTCCACCACACCCGGGCGGTCTAATTTAGTACTTTCGATTTCACTCCAGCCTTCAGGAATGCGTTTACGTAAAAATGCCGTGCCGCGTACATCTTGAATATCTGCTACTTTTTCACCTTTAGCCAAGCGATGACTGAGTTCAATCAAAGCACGCTCTGCGTTACCGTAAAGCAAAATATCGGCTTTAGAATCCACCAAAATACTGCGGCGCACTTTGTCTGACCAATAATCATAATGCGCAATACGGCGCAAACTGGCTTCAATACTGCCTATGACCAATGGCACATCTGAATACGCTTCGCGGCAACGCTGGCTATACACCAGCACGGCACGGTCCGGGCGCCTATTCGCTGCCGCATCCGGTGTGTAAGCATCATCGCTGCGGATTTTTCTATCGGCGGTATAGCGATTGACCATGCTATCCATATTGCCGGCAGTCACGCCAAAATACAGATTCGGTTTACCCAACACCTTAAAAGCACTCGCATTTTGCCAATCAGGCTGCGCGATTATCCCTACGCGAAAACCTTGAGCCTCCAATAAACGCCCCACTAGCGCCATACCAAAACTTGGATGATCAATATAGGCATCACCTGAAATTAAAATAATGTCGCAACTGTCCCAGCCAAGCGCATCCATCTCGGTACGAGACATTGGCAGCATTGGCGCAGGCCCAAACCGCTTCGCCCAATACGGGCGATAGCTGTTGATAGGCTTTGCTAACATGGTTGAGTATTGTTCCAAGGCGCATCTTACAAAACGATAAAAGTGCGCGCATTTTACGCGCTAATCATATGATTAAGAAGATTTTTTATAGTTCAATATTGAATCTGCCCACATAAACCCGATTAAAAATAACTATATTGATACCACCAAGGTGTCATATTTAATACAATACGACCATATATACAATCCGTAAGGGAACTCTCATCCATGTGTGACTACGAAAACCTAGTTCAAACGCTACATCAATTCGCTGAAAAATCTAAAGAAAAGCCGTTATCACTAGGCGAAGCCTTAGACTCACTTGATGAAGCCGGTTATGCATTTATATGCATTATTCTCGTGCTGCCATTTCTGCAACCGCTGCCACTCGGCCCCATTACCGTTATTGGAGGCATAGCATTCGCAACACTGGGCTGGCAACTTATGCATGGTCATGAGTCTCCAGTATTGCCGGAACAGATTAGAGCCATTGAGTTCAGTGAAAACACATGGCGTATTCTGGTAAAAGTTTGCCTGCAAATTCTCGGCGTATGCAGAAAAATCACCAAGCCACGCTATCAAAACCTAGTCAAAGGCAAACGTGGGCAAAAAATCGGCGGGTTCTTATTGCTGGCTGGTGGCGGCTTGATGGCTATTCCATTTGGAGTATTGCCATTAAACAATTTGCTTCCAGGTTGTGCCATTCTGTTTTTTTGCATCGGTGAGCTTGAAGAAGATGGCTTAATGTATTTTATCGCCTTCTTTTGGCTAATCATTACCGTAGCCTATTTTTCCGCCTTCTTTTTTGCCTTATTCTATTTTGGCGAACAGGCATTGCAGTTTTTTAATTTTCTGTAAAAACGAAACAGTAAATCAGCGCTAAAGTTGATGAGTAACGCTTATTACCAATTAGAAAATGGTCGAGTTGCAAGTATCGACAACAACAGTATCGATGACAACTGTCATTTCCCGCCACTTTCCCAAGCACTCACTGAACCTAACGGTTTAATCGCTATTGGTGGTGATTTATCGCTGCCACGTTTGCTCGCAGCTTATCAACAAGGTATCTTCCCTTGGTTCAGTGATGGTGAGCCGATTCTTTGGTGGAGTCCAGATCCGCGCATGGTGCTTTTTCCAAATGAATTAAAAATAGCCAACTCATTGAGAAAAACACTTAAAAACAAGGCGTTCGAGATACGCTTCAACACCAGTTTTCGTGAGGTCATTACCGCCTGCAGCACCAACCCTCGCGGCGATCAGCATGGAACATGGATCACTCAAGACATCATAAACGCTTACTGCGCGCTACATGATGCTGGTTATGCAATTTCGGCCGAGACCTGGCTCAACGGACAATTGGTTGGTGGCTGCTACGGGGTTAAAATCGGCAATATGTTTTATGGAGAAAGTATGTTTCATTGTGTCACCGATGCGTCAAAAGTCGCCTTTGTCGGCTTGGTAGCACACCTTAAAACCCAAGGGATTGGTATGATAGATTGTCAAATGAAAACCGCTCACCTCGCAAACTTTGGCGCACGTGAAATTAGTCGTGAGGATTTTATCACGCGACTGTCAGCTCTTATTGCAGGGCATCTCTAAGGAAGCGCTGATTAAATGAGCGAGCGGGATAAAGTGTTACCCGTAAAGGGCATGTCCGTAGAGCATATGCGCAAAGCGCATTGTTCATACGCCAAAGGTGCACGGAACGCAGGAACCGAGATAGCATGCGGTATACATCGAGGTTATGACAACGTAAGTTGCGGTGCAGGCTAACCTTTAGGTTAAGCGAAGCGGCCGTAACGAACACTTATTGACCGACCCCATAATACAAGTCTTTGATGTGTCTCACCGTTATAATTAGGGACGGAAACAATTGTACTTACTTTATTTGGGTACCAAGGCCAGCAAGATTCACTTAAGTCCTCACTAAAAAAGTACTCCGGTTGCCCTGCTGGATTGCCCATGACGCAACGAGCAAATATCTCTTTTGGATAACAAAAGTTAGTCCAATTGCCTGTAAAGGCATCAGACTTAATCAATACGATTACCGAAGGGGAGCAACGGTTAGAAAAGTAGAGTGATTGGAATGTCGCAACACCTTCACCACCT
The DNA here is from genome assembly GCA_945872425.1 of Methylotenera oryzisoli. Taxonomy (GTDB): domain Bacteria; phylum Pseudomonadota; class Gammaproteobacteria; order Burkholderiales; family Methylophilaceae; genus Methylotenera; species Methylotenera oryzisoli_C. Next base: position 4,665 of record CAMBZE010000001.1, read on the forward strand.
ATGTAAAGTAGGCTGAATCTTTGTGGCCCATGGTCATCACCATATGAATCTATTCGGTCATATACAGCCCACTCAGCAAACATATCGCCATTGCAATGGCTTAAACTATCTTCTGGATTGCCATCCATTGCAGTAGGCATCATCGGAACAAATGATCTAAAACATAAATCCTTTGCTTCTAATGACCGACTGAAAGCTAATTTATAACCGCTGAATGTATTTAGTTGACTGATTAAATCTTCACGCTTTACATTAAAATCAACATAGATAAAACTATGGCTATAGCCGCCGAGGTATTTTACTGGCCTACCGTCAAAGTAGCATGCGGGATAATATACCGACCCTTGTAAAACATCGTTAATTGGAAAGGTACTTGTAGCCGTTGCATTTTCTAACCATTTTGGCAAAGGGGATTTGGTTAATTCAGCAATCATATTGCCTATCATTAAAACTAATTAACTGCTTATAAGTTATGCACTAACACTGCGCTTAGAGATAGACCAGCAGAGCCTATTTCATTTAGATCTAGGTTCTTACTCAGTAAGTGGGATATTGCATTCATGTCTTTTCTCTTTATTGCGCCCCATATATTTTTCTGAGCATTCTTTTGAGCTTTTATTTTTTTCTCATGCTGCTCTTTTTCGACTCTTATTTGGGTATTTAATCGTCTTTCCTGTTCAATTCTAATTGCCCTGTCTAAAAACTCACCTGCCGTGCTACCCGCTAGTTCAGAAGATAACCCTGTGAAATCTTCAAAAAAAACCATTTCATACATAATCAATAAAAGTGCGCGCCTATTCCTAGTATCGGTCACACATTTTTCGCTTAATGTTTTTAGCTCGGCAATTAATTGATCTCTTGTAAATACTTTAAGCGTAGCTCTAAATTGATGGGCGCCACAGGTTGTACATTGGTGCTTCAAGCACCATTTAAGCGCTCTAGCTAAACGTATAACCTGTTCTAAAGTGGGATTTGATTTCATTTAACAGTCACATAGACTTCCATAATTTTATTGGCTAAACGATTAGCAAGGCGAAATTCATTTCTGCTTCTAATATTGCCTATTACGCTAGAGTTACCGTTAAATTTTGATACATTCCATATTTTGACGGTTGGGTCACCGCCATGTGAATAAACAGTCTTAATTTCTGCTTTTCTTGAAATGAGAAGGCGACGCTTGAATTCGTTTTCATCATTAGGTTCTAAATGAACAACCAAGTTGTCGGGCTTTCTAGCAGGATTAAGAGCGGGGTGAAAATCATCGCATGAAGCAACAATTGGTTGATTAATTTTCTCAACGTGTTCTTTAAGGTACTCTTCAATTTGCATAGACCGCATTACAGGGCATTTTAATTCTTTACTTTCTTTCTTAGCAAAACTACGCATCTCGTTAAGGCAAGACAAGAACGCTTCATTAATTACAAATTCAACGTCAACCCCATACTTACTAAAAATATTTCTTTTAATTTCTTCGACATCTCGCATTTGATTGAGCTTTGCGTCAGCTCTACTTTTTTTTACAATTGGACTCCAAAACATAAAATGTTTTTTGTATTCAGGAAAAAAGGTATTGGCATAATCAATATCCTTACTCAATTTTTCTGTGATTTTTAGGACGTTATTAGAATTGGAACCCCTTGTGTATAGAAGCCCCGTAACTAAATGAATAGCCACTTCACAAATATAAACGCTTTTTTCCTTTAGGTTTATACCAATAACGTCAATTTCACCTTGGCTTTCAACAGTGTAAAGATTTTTTTGAGTAAATTCACATCCACGAATATATTGTAGGTAGGAGGATACAAGCTGTTCACCTATGTTCATATTGTATTGCTCCCGATTTGGCACACCAATTAAAAGTTAGTAAAGTCCACTGTTCAATCTTTTGCAAGGCTATGTAATGCTTTTAGATTAAGGCGCGCTCAAATTTGGCAACAGCATCCAACTCCAATAAGCCTCATCAGGTGTTTGTTTATTCAAACTTGAGTGCTCACGTTCTAAATTGTACCACGCTAAATAATGTGCAATCTCATACTTGGCTTGTGCCACACCATCGTAAGCCGTTAAATACATAGTTCATATTTCACCGAACGCCACAATCTCTCCACCATCACATTATCCCGCCAAGCACCGCGCCCATCCATGCCCATCTGGCAATCTGCTGCATGTACGGTATCAACAAAGTCCACGACTTTGGCCTTAAAGGCCGCAACGTAGCCATTTAAGCAGTGTTTCCCTAAACATACTGGCTAATCAGGGCTATACTTTCACCATGAGCTTACCTGGCGATAAACCCTTACAAAAACTGCAATTCTACGTCACCGCAGGTTACAGCTGCGGTTATCTGCCCAACAAACTTGCGCAAAGTTTAATCGCCACACCACAACATCTAGTTAATGCTGAAGTTTATAGCAACCTGATACAGCAAGGCTTTCGGCGTAGCGGCAAGTTTGCCTACAGACCCCATTGCGAAAACTGCCAAGAGTGCGTGCCTGTGCGCATTAGCCTGCAATCTTTCACCCCTAATCGCAGCCAAAAACGTGCTTTTAAGCAGCATCAAAACCTTACAGCAACAATACTGCCTGTGGTTTTTCATGAAGAGCATTATGCGCTCTACGCTGCTTATCAACGCGCACGTCATAGCGACCACACAAAACAAAATGAAAAAACCACTGAGCCAGTAGATGACGCGGAGCAGTACCAGAATTTTTTATGCCAGACCAATGTAGAAAGCGTATTACTTGAGTTTAGAGAAAATAATCAACTCAAAATGGTCAGCGTTATAGACATTGTGCGTGATGGCATTTCAGCGGTTTACACCTATTACGATGCCAACGATGAAAAAGCGAGTTACGGTACCTACAATGTAATGTGGCAAATCGCATGGGCAAAAAGCTTAGGGCTACCCTATTTGTATTTAGGCTACTGGATCAAAGACAGCCAAAAAATGGCGTATAAACAAAATTACAAGCCGCTGGAAAAACTGATCGACGGTGAGTGGCTAAAATAAGCAGAGGCGAGCTAAAATTGAAGTGCAGCCGATCTGATTTTTATGTAAACACGGCAACTTTGTAAAAAAACCTCTATCGGTAGAACATCTGCCAACAAAACAGTCTGATAGAATGACACCTCCAATTTTAGTTCACCTACTATGCCTAAGTATCTAACTGCCGCCCTTTATAAATTCGTTAGCCTGCCGGATTACCAGGCTCTGCAAGCGCCGATACTTGATGCATGCAAAAACAACCGCATCAAGGGCACTCTGCTAATTGCAGAAGAAGGCATTAACGGCACTATTGCGGGCTTGCCCGATGACATACATCGTATGTTGCATTTTTTACGCACTGCCCCGCTATTTAAGAACAAATTTTCCGACTTAAATCATAAAGAATCTTTCGCGAACGAGCATCCGTTCTACCGGATGAAAGTAAAACTAAAAAAGGAAATCGTCACATTAGGCGTGCAAGGCGTTAGTCCTACCAAAAAAGTGGGGACCTATGTAAAGCCTGAAGATTGGAACGCACTCATCTCCGACCCTAACGTAATGCTGATTGATACACGCAATGATTATGAAGTGGATATTGGTACATTCAAAGGGGCAATTAACCCGGAAACGACAACCTTTCGCGAGTTTCCAGAATATGTAGCCAAACACTTTGATAAAACCAAGCACAAAAAAGTCGCCATGTTCTGCACCGGCGGTATCCGCTGTGAAAAAGCTTCTTCCTACATGATGGATCAAGGCTTTGAAGAAGTGTATCACCTACAAGGCGGCATTTTGAAATATCTTGAAACTGTACCAGAGGCGCAAAGCTTGTGGCAGGGCGAGTGTTTTGTTTTTGATCAGCGTGTAGCAGTCAAACACAATCTCGAAGTAGGCGATTTCGATCAGTGCTTTGCCTGTCGCCACCCACTTTCACCCGCTGAAATGCAAAGTGAACATTATATTGCCGGCGTATCCTGCCCTTATTGCTTTGACAAAATAACCTCAGAAAAACGAGTCCGCCTGATGGAGCGGCAAAAACAGGTGGCTTTGGCAAAAAAACGCGGGGAAATTCATATCGGTGAAAAACAGAAATAAATGAAAATCCGGATTCAATGTTGCTCAAGATGAGACAAAAGATTAATCGCAACCACCATAAAGTAAGCTGACTTTGCATAACACACTGCGCATTGCTACATTCAATATCCACAAGGGCGTTACTCACTTTAGCGCACGCTTTGCCTTGCACCAGCAGCGTGAGTTGCTACGCAAGCTACATACCGATATTGTATTTTTGCAAGAAGTGCGAGATGCACATCATGCTCACAGCAAGCGCTTTTCGGCATGGCCTAACTCCGGGCAAGTAGAGTTTTTAGCCGATACGGTATGGTCGGATTTCGTTTACGCAAAAAATTCGGTGTATCCCGCCGGGCATCATGGCAATGCCCTGCTTTCAAAGTTTCCCATCATTAAAACGACCAATATTGATATATCAGCGCATGCTACCGAAGAACGTGGCATGCTACATGCTGAAATTGACATACCAAACTGGAGCAAGCCATTGCACGCGATTTGTGTGCATCTTGGCTTGTTTGCACACTGGCGCCGCCAGCAGCTATCAACGATAACCGACTACATCCAACAACATATACCAAGCGATGCACCGCTCATTATTGCTGGTGATTTTAATGACTGGGGGCTGCGTTCAGGTAAAGCATTTGCAGAGCACCTGCACCTGCGCGAAGTATTTGAACACCATGCCGGCAAGCCCGCGCGAAGTTTTCCATCCTGGCTACCCCTATTGAGGTTGGACCGTATTTATACGCGGGGCTTTCATGTAAAACACGTAGAAGTAAACTCAGGCGCACATTTTCTTAAAGTGTCTGATCATGCCATACTCTCTGCAACCATCACCAAAGATTCCTGAAAAATAGTATGCATTTTATTGGCGGAAATCAAATCAAGTTGCTGCGAAGCGGTGCCGAGTATTTCCCTGCCTTAGAGCAAGCCATCCAAAATGCTACACAGGAAATATATCTGCAGACCTATATCTATGAAATCGATGAGATTGGTGTACGGATCGGCAGCGCCTTAAAACAAGCTGCTCAACGCAAGGTAGCGGTCAACCTATTGCTGGATGGATTTGGCTGCAAGGATTTTCCTAAAACTTATATTCATGAGCTAGAGTCGGCTGGCGTCCGCGTAATGTTTTATCGTCCGAAGATCTCTCCCTGGACTTTAAAGAGGAATCGTTTACGGCGCCTGCATCGTAAAGTTGCTGTGATAGATGGTGAAGTTGCTTTTGTTGGGGGTATCAATATTATCGATGACCACAACGCGCCACACAAAATTCCACCTCGCATTGATTATGCCGTGCGTATTGAAGGCGCCCTACTTCCCACCATTGCTGCAAACGTGCGTCGGCTTTGGCGTCGCATCGCATGGATACACCTGTGGCGCACCAACCATAACAATGTGCTACAGCGCCTCAAACCTCCCGCCCTTAGTACAGGCAGTGGCATAAAAGTGGCTTTCGTGATTCGCGACAACGTATTGCATAGACGTGACATTGAGAATGCCTATCTAGACGCAATCAATCATGCGCAATCTGAAATCATCATTGCAAATGCCTATTTCGTTCCCGGCAGAAGGTTTCGCAAAGCCTTACTGGATGCCGCCAAACGCGGCGTAAAGGTTAAATTGCTATTGCAGGGGCGCATGGAATATTTTTTAATGTTCGCAACCCATGCTTTTTATGGTGTGTTTTTAGAAAACGGCATTGAAATTTATGAATATCGTAATAGCTTTATGCATAGCAAGGTAGCGGTCATTGATAACGATTGGGCAACTGTTGGCTCATCGAACATCGACCCCTTTAGCTTGTTGTTAGCGCATGAGGCCAACCTGCTGATACAAGACCGAGCATTTGCTACGGAACTGCGAATAGACATTGAAGCTTCCATGAAAAATGGGGTGCATCAGGTCACATCAAAATCGTGGATAAACGGTAATATCCTGCATCGCAGCCTGTCATGGATTGCCTACGGCATCGTCAGGTTTCTCCTGGGGGTTATCGGCTATTCTAAAGAGCAATAACAGTGGCACCTAAAACTGCAATCGTTATTGGTGGCGGCATTGCCGGTTGCAGCACGGCTTATGCGCTGGCACAGCGTGGCTTGCAGGTGACCCTTTTGGAGCGTCATGCCAACCTTGCTAGTGAAGCCTCTGGTAACCCACTGGCCATGCTATACCCGCGCTTAAGTGGTGATAATGTCACTAGTGAGTTTGCACTTGCCGGATATTTGCACAGCTTGGCTTTATTCAAGTCACTTGATTTATCACCATCGGACTTTAATACTTGCGGCATGTTGCAACTTGGTTTTAACGCAAGAGAATTAGCCCGCATTCAAAAAGTGGCAGCGCAAAATCACCCGGATCATATTCTAAACTACGTCACTCAATTTGAGGCCAGCGCACTTGCCGGCATTGATATAGCACATGATGCGCTATATTTTCCCAATGCAGCCTGGGTTAAACCACAACTGCTTTGTAGGCGCTTAACACAGCACGACAATATATCAATAATTACTTTAAGTAACGTTTATAATATATTGAAAATAAATAATTTATTTGAGATTTATGTTGCTGGCAACATCATTGTAAAAGCAGAGGTCGTGGTTATCGCCAATGCCAATGATGCACAATATTTGTGTCAAAATCTACCCCTGAACACGCAAACCGTGCGTGGGCAGGTAAGCCTACTCAATGCCACCGACACAAGCAGCAACTTACAAACAATTGTGTGTAGCGATGGCTATTTCAGCCCTGCCGTACTTCAACAAAACGCGAGGCATTGTCACTGCTTAGGCGCTACATTCTCGGCTACTCCTGCATCTTCAACAAAACAGGATAATTTGCACATTGATGACAAAGATCATCTCGCCAATTTAGATAAAATAAACAACATTTCACCTAAATTGCATCAAGCGCTACAAGGCAACATTACTGGCGGGCGCGTCTCGCAACGATGCGCCACCCCTGATTACTGGCCTCTGGCGGGTCAATTGCTAGATGCTGCCGCATTAACAGCCAATCCGCCACGCCCTAGTGCCGCCACAAACTCGCTGCCATGGATTGACGGGCTTTACATGAACGTAGCGCATGGCAGCAAGGGGTTTACCAGCGCGCCACTGTGTGCCGAGCTATTAGCCTGCCTGATATGCAATGAAACATTACCCATTTCCGGCGAACTTGCTGGCAGGCTCAACCCTAACCGATTTTTGCTAAAAGAAATGGGGTTAAAACGGCTCGCTAAAATGGGCTAAAATCACCATATGCACAATCCAGAAAACCAACTTAAATACTATCAGCAGATTCTACTGAAAAACCCGAAAGATTTAAGCGTACAAATTAACTGTGGTAATTTGTGTGTAGAACTTAAACGCTTTGAGGATGCGGCAGGCTATTTCAGGCGATTAGTCCGTATATTAAAAAACAATCAGGATGTACATAACGCTTTATGTTATGCGCTACAAGAACTGGGCAATGAATCCCATGCACAAGGTCAATTTACCCTAGCTGAAGCGTGCTTTGCCGAAGCGTTACAATATCAGCCCAATCATGCTGAATATCTATATAACTTGGGCAATGCGCAACGTGAACTAGGTAAAGCGAAAGAGGCTGCGCTACAGTATCAGAGAGCAATACAGATCAATCCAAATGATGCCGACTTTCACAATAATTTAGGTAATGTTCAGCGCGAACTGGGGCAACTGGATTTAGCCATTGAAAGCTACAAAAAGGCTTTAGCGCTGAACCCACAGCTTCACCATGCCAAGGTACATCTAGTACACCAGAAGCAGCACATATGCGACTGGCATGATCTGAATGATGACATTGCCGAAATTCGGCATTGGGTAAAAACTCAACCCAGCGCACAAATCTCGCCCTTTGCATTTTTAGCCATGCCAACCACCACGGCTGAAGAACAAAAAATCTGCGCAGACAATTGGGTAAATAATCGTTACGCAGGGCTTGCTCAACATGGCAAACAACTCAATTTCACTCATGCTGCGCATCATAAATCGCAGAAAAAAATAAGATTAGGCTATTTATCTGCAGATTTCAGGCTACATCCGCTTGCATTTCTGGTGAGCGAACTCATTGAAATGCACGACAGATCGCAATTTGAAATCATCGGCTTTTCATATGGGGTGAATGACAAAACCAGCGCCAGAGCAAGGTTGGAAAAAGCATTCGACCAGTTTCATGACATTCGGCAACTCTCCGAGATTGAAGCTGCAAAAAAAATATACGGCTGTCATGTGGATATTTTGGTAGATTTAACCGGCTTCACGCAGACCAGCCGCAGTGGCATTGCTGCCTTGCGGCCTGCGCCTATCAACGTGAACTGGCTAGGGTTTCCGGGCACCATGGGCACTTTTGGCCATGAACCGCTGTTTGATTACATTTTGACAGATAGTTTTATCAGCCCGCCAGAATCCTCTGCAAACTACGCAGAAAAATTAGCGCCATTACCGCACAGCTACCAACCGAACGACCGCAAACGACCTGTGGGCAAAACACCTTCGCGACAAGATTGTGCATTGCCTGAGCAGGCATTTGTATTCTGCTGCTTTAACCAATCTTTCAAAATCACATCGGATATATTTGCAGTCTGGATGCGCTTACTCAACGCTGTTCCGAATAGCGTTCTTTGGCTGCTTGATTGCAATCCATGGGCTAAACAACATTTAACCTGTGAAGCCGCAACACATGGCATTGCTGCCGAACGCCTGATTTTTGCGCCACGGGTTGCCATTGCAGAGCATCTTGCACGCCATGCACATGCGAACCTGTTTTTAGATACCCTACCCTATAATGCGCACACCACGTGCAGCGATGCCCTATGGATGGGTTTGCCCGTACTGACCTGTGCAGGGGATACTTTTGCAGCGCGCGTGGCAGGCAGCTTAATCAAGGCAGCCGGCTTACCTGAGCTCATCACCTATACCTTGCAGGATTACGAAGAAAAAGCACTGTCTCTAGCACAAAATCCCGCGCTACTCACCACAATGAAGCAAAAACTGCTGTCAGAAAAAATGACTTCTGCCCTGTTTGATACCGCAAGCTTTACCCAATCACTAGAAGCTATTTATCAACAAAATATATGGCAACGCTATTCCATATCCTTGAGAAACGCGGTGTAAGCGGCCTCGTCCATGAGATCATCAAGCTCACCCGAATCATTCATTTTCAGCTTGATAAACCAGCCTGCTCCCATAGGGTCATGATTAACCTGCTCAGGCTCATTGATAAGAGTCGTATTGACTTCAACAATAACCCCTGAGACTGGCATCGTGATTTCACTGGCCGCCTTAACCGACTCGATTATCGCTATTTCTTCACCCTGCATCATTGCCTTGCCTATTTCCGGCAGTTGTATGTAAACCAGATCACCCAACTGCTCCTGGGCAAAATCGGTAATGCCAACCGTCACGAGGCCACCGTCCTCAACCAGCAGCCATTCGTGTTCCTTGGTATATCTGATCTTACTCATTTGTTTATATCCCTTAAATGAAGTTGCTATTTTTTTAACCGGATTAGGTGCAGCCTACAATATCAAATAGAAAATGAGCATCGTGCGCGCACAGCTACTGTCAATATTCAAGCACTAGAACTGATAAACAAGTAGCCTGCGTACCCGATTATAAAACACTTCCTATTGTTTCAGCCCCCAAATTTTGTGGATTCGGTCACTTGACGGCATGCGAGGCAGGCATCTGCATTGGAGCGTGCCTTTTCATCTGCTCCATGGACATGGTCATGCCCAGCCTTCGCTTGCGGCAAAGCAATCACCCCCAGCCCGTGCCGATAAACCAGTTCCCCGCCATGCCATGCGGTGGTGGCAACCATGCCCCATGCGCCAATCACCGCGCCGGTAAACCACCAGGCCGGTATCGCATCTACCTTGCTGCGCCGGGCATCCCAGCCTGCCAGTAACACCAGTGCCGCTACCGTACCCGATGCCCATGCACGGTGAATCAGCATGGCAGCATGACCGGCTTCGTCATGATTTACGCTGTTGAATGCCTGCCAACCAAAAAAAGCCGTAGGCAGCGCCGCCAGAGCCCCCAGCCACAATGTGGCATGGGCGAGAACGGCGCAATGCACGGCGCAGGCTTTACCTCGCGTTGCACTTGCCACCACGTGAAAGAACGCCGACACCGAAATCAGAGCGATGGGGAAATGCACCATTAACGGATGTAAATTGGGAATGATTTCAGGCATATTCAGCTCCTTGTTTTGAGAGAAAATTCTTTGACCAGACCATAAATAGCCGGGATCACGATTAGCGTCAGTACGGTGGCTGACACCATGCCACCCACCATAGGCGCGGCAATGCGGCGCATCACTTCAGATCCCGTTCCGCTACTCAGCATCACTGGCAGCAGGCCTACGATACTGCCGACAACGGTCATCATCACCGGACGTACCCGGTACACCGCGCCCTGCACCACTGCGCTGTAAATATCCTCGCTGGTGACCCGTTCACCGGCAGCTTTGCGTTTTACGGTGATAGCCTCCAGCGCTTGGTCAAGGTAAACCAGCATCACCATGCCGGTTTCGGCTCCGATACCGATTAGGCCGATGAAGCCAACGGCCGCTGCGATGCTCAGGTTGTAGTCGAGCCAATACATCAGCCAGACGCCGCCGACCACAGAGAATGGTACCGAGAGCATCACCATTAAGGTTTCACTGAGACGATTGAAATTCAAATACAGCAGAACGAATACAATCAGAAGGGTGATGGGTAATACCACCTTCAATTTTTCAATTGCGCGCTGCATGAACTCAAACTGACCGCTCCAGGTGATGTAATAGCCAGGAGAAAACTTAACCTGTTCACGCACTGCTTTTTGAGCAGCTGCAACATAGCTGCCAATATCCCGGTCACGAATATCAACAAAGATATATGCTGACAGCAACGCGTTCTCGGTGCGGATACTTGGCGGGCCTTTAACCAGTTTCACCTGCGCGAGTTGACCGAGTGGTATCATCGTGGCCCCCATGGTCGGCACCAGCACCTGCGTGGCGATGGCCTGCGGATCGCTTCTTAGATCTCTGGGATAGCGCACGGTAACGCCAAAGCGCTCACGTCCCTCCACCGTGGTCGTTACCATCTCGCCACCAAGCGCCACCGAAACCACATCGAGCAGATCGCCAACCGCTAACCCATAACGGGCGAGCGCCATGCGGTCAGGTTCGATGTCAAGATAATAGCCGCCAGTGATGCGTTCTGCGTAAACGCTTGTCGTTCCCGGCACTGTTTTTACGACGGCTTCTATCTGTTTGGCGAGTTTCTCCATCTCACCCAGATCCTTACCAAACACCTTGATGCCGATCGGCGTACGGATACCGGTGGAGAGCATATCAATCCTAGCCTTGATCGGCATGGTCCATGCGTTGCTCACCCCAGGCAACTGCACCGCTTGATCCAGCTCGGCGATTAACTTATCGATCGTCATGCCGGGGCGCCATTCACTCTCCGGTTTGAGGTTAATCACGGTCTCAGCCATTTCCAGCGGCGCCGGATCGGTGGCGGTGTTGGCACGACCAGCCTTGCCCAACACCGAAGCGACTTCCGGGAAACTTTTGATAATCTTATCCTGCGTCTGTAGCAGTTCGCCAGCCTTGGTAACGGAAATGCTCGGCAGTGTCGATGGCATGTAAAGCAGCGCACCCTCATTCAGGGTCGGCATAAATTCTGTTCCCAGCTTGAGCGCCGGATAGGCAGTCACCCCAAGCAATACGAGCGCAGTTACGACAATGAGGCCTTTCCACCGCATCACCCAAGCAATCACCGGTCGGTAAAGCCAGATCATCACGCGCACCAGCGGGTTATTTTGTTCTGACGGGATGCGCCCCCGCACCAGCAACAGTATCAGCACCGGCACCAGCGTGATCGACAGCAACGCAGCACCAGCCATGGCGAAAGTCTTGGTGTAGGCCAACGGCTGGAACATACGCCCCTCCTGTGCTTCCAGCGTGAATACCGGCAGAAAAGAGACGGTGATAATCAACAACGAAAAGAACAGCGCCGGGCCGACTTCCTGACATGCGCTGATAATGGCGTCTTTGCGGTTCCCATTGGGGCCTAGTCGCTCCAGATGCTTGTGCGAGGTTTCAATCATGACGATGGCCGCATCGGTCATTTCGGCAATGGCGATAGCAATGCCGCCTAAACTCATGATGTTGGAGTTGAGGCCAAGTAATTGCATCGCAATAAAGGCGACCAGAACGCCAATAGGCAGCATAATAATCGCCACCAGCGCACTGCGCACGTGCATAAGGAAAACTACGCACACCAGCGCCACGATGGCACCCTGCTCGACTAGCGTCCGACTTAGTGTCTCAATGGCGCGATGAATCAATCCGGAGCGGTCATACACGGCCTGAATCGAAACCCCTTCCGGCAGCCCCGATGCAATCTCATCGAGTTTGGCCTTGATGTTATGGATGACATCGAGGGCATTCTGACCATGCCGCGCCACCGCGATGCCTGAGACAACTTCACCTTCACCATTGAATTCGGCGATACCGCGTCGCTCGTCAGCAACCAACTCGACACGGGCGATATCGCGCAGCAACACCGGTGTACCAGCTTGCGCCTTGACGACAAGATTCTCAAGATCGCCAATACCGCGCAGATAACCCCTGCCACGCACCACGTATTCAGTCTCTGCCATCTCGATGGCGCGCCCACCGACATCGCGGTTGCTCATGGCGATGACCTCGGATATCTTTTTCAGCGAGATGCCATAGGCCTGCAAGCGTTGCGGGTTCACGATGACCTGATAGGTTTTCACGAAGCCACCCACACTGGCCACCTCAGCCACGCCATGCGCTTTGGTCAACTGATAACGTACAAACCAATCCTGAATTGAGCGCAATTCGTCGAGCGTGCGATTCTTGGCAGTAACCACATATTGGTAAACCCAGCCTACCCCGGTTGCATCCGGGCCGAGTGCAGGCGTTACGCCTTTTGGCAAGCGACCCGCAGCAAAATTAAGATATTCCAGCACGCGCGAACGCGCCCAGTACATGTCCGTACCGTCCTCAAAGATGACATACACAAACGATGCGCCAAAGTTGGAGAAGCCGCGCACCACCTTGGATTTTGGCACCGACAGCATCGCCGTAGTGAGCGGATAGGTGACTTGATCCTCCACCACCTGTGGCGCCTGCCCCGGATACTCGGTATAAACGATAACCTGCACGTCCGAGAGGTCAGGAATCGCATCAACCGGGGTATGGACGACACTGTAAATGCCCCAGACCACAATAAAAAGCGTGCCGAGCAGTACCAGAAAGACGTGCCGTACTGACCATTCGATAATTTTATTGAGCATGTCAGTGCGCCCTATGTTCAGAATCAACGCGACTGGAATCAACAGCGGTAGCTGCCGGTTGAGCTGCCACCGGCTTGTCCTGACTGCCGTGTGCAGAATGCCCAAAGCCACCGATGGCGGCGCGAAGATTACTTTCCGCATCGATCAGGAAGTTGGCGCTGACAACAACCGCCTCGCCCGCGCTAACCCCTGTCATCACCGCTACGTATCCATTGCCGCGCATGCCGAGCTTAACCTCGCGTGGCTCAAACAAACCTTCGGCACGTTGCACCAATACCACTTGACGCGTACCGCTATCCAGTACGGCAGAGTCTGGCACCATCAACGCTTTGGTTTTGCCGTGACCGGAAACCAGTTGTACGCTGGCATACATGTCCGGCTTGAGCATCCCGCCCGGATTGGCCAGTTCTACCCGTACTTTGGCGGTACGTGTTTCGGGGCTTACGGTCGGATAGATATAAGCGATTTTGCCGGTCAGTTCTTTTTCCGGATAAGCATTGACGCTGATCTTCACCGATTGTCCGACATGCACCAGCGCAAGGTCTTGCTCAAACACATCAGCGATCAGCCAGATAGACGACAGGTCGGCAATCTTGAATAATGGCTCGCCCGGCATGAAGCGCATACCCGCTACTGCCATTTTTTCCAGCACCACGCCGTTAGCAGGCGAGTACATCGTAAGCGTACGTGTAGCCTTGCCATCTTTTTTCAAGCGCTGTAACTGAACATCGGAAATATCCCAGTTACGCAGGCGCTTGAGGGCGCTTTCTGCCAACTGACCGACACCGAGCAGTGACTCCTCCGTGCCATTTCTGAGCGATTGGCGCCCGTTCCAGGCAATCAGATATTCCTCTTGCGCTGAAACCAATTCCGGGCTGTACACTTCCATCAGTGGCTGTCCGCGCCTTACGGGCTGACCAGTGGCGTTGACATGAAGCTGCTCAATGTAGCCCTCGAACTTGGTAGTCACCGTATGTAATCGACGTTCATCCAGCTGAAACTGACCAACGGCACGTACCGTTCTGACCAGTTCGCGTAGCGCAGCAGGCTCGGTTCTCACTCCCAACTTCTGCACCTTGTCTAGACTGATCTTGATCTGGCCGGACTGCGTTTCCTCGCTTGCGTAAACCGGAATATAATCCATGCCCATGCTGTCTTTTTTTGGTTCCGGCGAAGTGTCCGACAGACCCATCGGATTGCGGTAATAGAGAATTTCTCTGGTAGCAGGTGCAGAGGTACCGGCGGACATTTCAAGCGACGACTGGCCTGCCTGCCTCAATCCCCACCAGTAACCACCCCCCGTGGCAACGGCGATGCCAACCAGCGCCAGTGCAAGCCATATTCCGGAACGTTTCATAACGCTTCCCCAATCATTCTTTCAATCTCCGCAAGACGTACTTCCTGCTCCACCCGTGCCCGAATTTGACCCTGCCGAGCGAGCTTGATCGCGCGCTGTGCATCGAGCAATGTGGCGAAATCCACCTTGCCATTTTCATAGCCCGCCACCGCAGAACGGAACGTCAGCTCGGCCTGTGGCAATAGCGTATCGGCAATCAATCGCGCCTGTTTTTCTGCTGTTTCAAATGCCAGCAGATTTTCCTGCAGTTCACCGGTTATCTGGTTCGCAATTCCCTGCCGACGTTCTTTGGCAGCGGCCAACATAGCCACAGCTTCGCTTTCTTGAGAGCGGCGGGTATCAAAGCGGATGGGAATATTGACCTCCAGCATTGCTTCCCAGCTACTAATGCTGCTACCCATCTGCGTTGGCGCAATGCCCAGCGTAATGTCGGGATATCGGTTCTTCTCTACCAAGCGCTTGTTGGCGTCTGCCGCCGATATTTGTGCCGATTGCGTAGCAAGCAGCGGATTAGTGTGCGCTACCTTTTCCTGCAGAACTGCGTTATCTAGCTTTTCCTTCAGTTTTTCCTGCGACAAACGGCGCAGTTCCGGCGTTGTGGAAAGCCGTGCGCCCTGCGACCGACCCAGTATCGCGTTCAGACGTGCCTTGGCCTGCTGCTGCTCGGTTTCCAGATTGATGATCTCGGAACGCAACATTGTTTTTTCAACCTGCGCCCGGATTGCATCTTGCTGCGGCACCAGGCCACTGGCATAGCGCACCCGCGTCACTGCTTCCAAATCTCCCAGCAGGCGCAGGATATCCTCATTAAGCTGCTTCAGCCCTATGGCCTGATAATACTGTGCATAGGCGCTTTTTATTCTGGCGTAAGTTTCGGTGACGCTGGCCAGCCTGCGTCCCTTGAATTGCTCCAGCTCTGCTGTGGCAACTTCCTTACGCAAATCGCGCTTACCCCACAGGGGAATGCTCTGCATGAAAGTATATTTGGTGCCGCTGCCTTTGCCAGGTAACGGATTAAAACCATCCGGCGCATCTCGTCCGGCAAAATCCATGAACTCAACACGCAGCATGGGGTCTGGCAATGCGCCTGCCGGGGCGATGCGTTCACTGGCCGCGTCGGTCTCGTAGCGCATTGCGGCAAGTTCTGGATTATGTGTATCGGCCCATTGCAGCAACTCCTGTACATTGGCACCGATGGCAGCAGTGTCGGGCAAATCATCAGCCACTGCCAGCACTGGCGGCATCAGTGCGACCAATGCAAGAATCAGTATTCGAAGCTGTTTGCTCATGTTCATTATATTCACCTGTATTCAATCAGAAATTCCCGTGCTCCAGAATTTACCGTACCTGAAATTTGCCGTATCAGGAGGTTTCAATACCGCTAAACAGCGTACGAAACCGTTATTACAACCGTGCTGAAGAGACTGCAGTATCGGCAGACGGATGCGCCCGGTCAAGGGCGATCGACTGCATGAAAAGCTACGCGACCTTCAGCACTAGGCGAAGATCAATCGAGGGGGATGAAAAAGCGAAGAAAGGGCTGAATCTGGAATTTCTGCGGTCTGCCCAGTAAACATGGGCGCAACGCCATTCAACTCTAAGGGGGTGTTGAACGGAATAATTGCTTGAGCTATGCTCAGGTGGCAAGTGAGGCATTTATCACACGGAGTTTTATTCGTCGGCTGATGAGCGTTGTGATGATTACAATGAGACATATCATCTGAATGACTCACATCCATGTTCATTTCCATCTTGGCATCATGCATCTGACAAGAAGACATCGTCACCGCTACCAATCCTTGTAACGGGAGGCAGACCAGCATGACGAACAACATGATTAGTCTGGAACGCATAATGCAATCCTACGCTCTAATTTTAAACATCGCAATGAAATACAGATAAGCAATCTTATTTAGCTCTCATGGTTGCTCGCTGCAAATATAGCGGCCACCACAATCAAGCTGCCGCCTACCCATTCATTGATGGCCATTGTTTCATGTGCCAGATAATAAGCGGCTATTGCAGCCACTACCAGTTCAAATAAAAACAATATGGAAGCACGTGTTGCAGCAATTCGCGTCACACCATATTGCACAAACAATGTTGCCGCCATGAGTAATGGCGCAATTAAAAACATGATGAGCCAATTAGTTGAGCTAAAGGCATTGGGGAGCGGAAATGACGTATGTACGAACGGAACAAACATCAGAGAGACGATGAGCACCCCTATCCATACGGCAAAAGATTTGGCAAGCAAAGTCAAATGACTAGATTTTCTGGTGATGACGTTAGTGAGAGAAAACCCTATTCCCGACGAGAGCGCCAGCCACTCTGCCGTGCTCGCAGGTAGCGGTAAACCACTGATATGCGGGTCATACAGCATGATAAATGCGCCCAATAACGACGCTGCAATCGCAATGTAACCCGTCAGCTGTGTTTTCTCTTTCAACCAAAAATGTGCCAGTATCAATGTCCATATTGGCGATAGATAAAACAACAGCATCACCCGCATCACTTCGCCGTCAATAATCGCCAGTACGTAGCTGAGATTCGTCCATCCGGCGGCAATACTCAGCCAGATAATGCTCATGGGCAATTCAAAAATGCCACGCCAGTGTTTGGCGAACAAAATCCCGGCAATAATAGTAGCAATGCCATAGGTATAAAAGCTGGCGGCAACGCCAGACACGCCAGCTTCAAACAGAATGCGATATGGAAACCAGATGATGCCCCAACACAGCGCACCAAAAAGCAGGCCAAATACTGCAAAAAAGTTTTTATTATTCACTATAATGTTGCCTTATGAATCCAAATCTAAATTTATTGCAGCCTTACCCGTTCCAACGTCTGCGCGACTTATTTAAAGGCATTACACCCAACCCGGCTTTTACGCCGATTAACTTATCCATTGGCGAACCAAAGCACGCGACGCCACCGCTCATAAAAGAGGCATTAGTCAATAATTTGGCTGGGTTAGCCAATTATCCCACGACTATAGGCTCAATTGAGCTACGTGAAGCAATTTCTAATTGGATTTCACGCCGTTACAACATCCCTGCACTCAATCCGGAAAAAGCCATTCTGCCGGTCACGGGCAGTCGCGAGGCATTATTTGCCTTTGCGCAAGTGGTGATTGATAAAACCAAACCTGATCCTGTTGTGATTTCACCTAACCCGTTTTATCAGATTTACGAAGGTGCTACATTTTTAGCAGGCGCTACGCCCTACTTTCTCAATACCTTGCCGCATGAAGACCCCGCGCACAATCACGTGATGGATTTTTCAAGCGTGCCCGCTGATGTATTAAGCCGCACACAACTGATCTATGTTTGCAGCCCCGGCAACCCATCTGGCAAGGTCATGAGTTTAGACCAATGGCAAGCCATTTTTGCATTAGCAGACCGTTACGGCTTTGTAATTGCCGCCGACGAATGTTATTCAGAGATTTATTTTGATGAAGCTAATCCGCCTTTGGGCGCGCTACAAGCAGCACATCTGCTCGGCCGCGATTGCAGAAATCTGATTGTATTCAGCTCACTTTCCAAACGCTCCAACGTACCGGGCATGCGCTCAGGTTTTGTAGCGGGTGATGAAAAAATTATTGAAGCATTTGCGCTGTACCGTACCTATCACGGCTGTGCGATGAATCCTGCTGTGCAAGCGGCTTCGATTGCTGCGTGGGATGATGAAGCGCATGTGATTGAAAACCGTAAACTGTATGCTGAAAAGTTTAATAATGTTACGCCATTACTCACTGACGTGTTAGAAGTGACCATTCCAGACGCCGCATTTTATCTTTGGGCGAAAATCAAAGACGATAAAATCTCTGACACCGAGTTTGCTATTCAACTTTACCGTGACTTGAACATTACCGTACTGCCAGGCAGCTTTTTAGCACGTGAGGCGCACGGCGTAAACCCGGGTAAAAACTTTATTCGCATGGCGCTTGTTGCATCATATGACGAATGTATTGAAGCGGCTAATCGTATACGCGAACACTTTACAGGGGACGCTGATTAAATAATTCTGTCATGCCAGTCCCGTAGGGTGGGCAATGTTTTTTTGCCCACCGATTGATTCCAATTGTGGTGGGCAGAAACGCACTGCCCACCCTACTTGGCTGTGAACTCGGTGTTCTCTGTGGCTAACTGCTTTTTATAGGTTTATAAATCGCGCTATTTTATCCCGCACTATCTCAGGCATTGCGTCATTTAAACAATCCACCTCTGCCAGAGCATCCATGCTGCGCAACCATGTCAGCTGACGTTTTGCCAACTGGCGTGTGGCAAAAATGCCTCTGTCACGCAATTCGGCTACATCATACTCTCCCGCCAAATGCGCTAACGCCTGCCGATAGCCTACACAGCGCATAGCGGTGCTTTCTGCTGTCAGTGCGGGATATTTTGTCAGCAGCGCTTTCACTTCATCTAAAAAACCGTCTGTCAGCATCGCATCAAAACGTAGCGCAATACGTTGGTGCAACACCTTGCGGTCACTGGGCAGCAGTGCAATTTTAAGTAATCGGTAAGGCAAGGCTGCACCTGACGACTCTTGATGCAATGCCGTCATGGTTTTACCCGTAATTCGATACACTTCCAGCGCCCTTTCGATGCGCTGTGCATCCGCAGGCTGTAAGCGGGCTGCTGACTCAGGGTCAATTTCTGCGAGTTTTTGGTGCATGGCCGGCCAACCGATCTGCGCAGCCTCTTGCTCAATTTCCTCGCGCACTTCAGGGTTTGCTTCAGGAAGATGACTCAAGCCGCCTTCCAGCGCCTTGAAGTACAACATCGTCCCGCCCACCAGCACAGGCGTTTTGCCGCGTGCGGTAATATCCGCCATCAAGCGCAAGGCATCATTTCTGAAATTTGCGGCAGAGTAAGCCTCTGTTGGCGAGATAATGTCGATCAAATGATGCGGTGCTTTAGCCAGCGTGGCAGCGTCCGGCTTGGCTGTGCCGATGTCCATATCACGAAACACCAAGGCAGAATCCACACTGATAAGCTCTACAGGCAGTTTTGAATAAATATCGACCGCCAGACCGGTTTTACCGCTGGCGGTGGGGCCCATCAAGAAAATAGCCGGGGGTAAGTTTTGATTGTTCATCACTGACCACGCATAAACATCTTGTCTAAATCACTCATGCTCACTTGAAACCAGGTCGGGCGACCATGATTGCATTGACCTGAGCGTTCAGTTGCTTCCATATCACGTAATAATGCATTCATTTCTGGAATAGTAAGGCTGCGGTTGGCACGCACCGCCGCATGGCAGGCCATGGTGCCTAGCAGTTCGTTCCTGCGCTCGGTCAGCGCACGACTTGCACCGTACTCACGCAAATCACGCAGCACATCGCGCGCTAACGTCACTGCATCAGCCTCTTGCAGCATGGCAGGCACTGCGCGCACCGCCAGCGTGGTGGGAGAAAGAATAGCAATGTCAAAACCCAGCTGTTGCAAGCTTGCGTCACCACTTGCCAGTGCCTCCTGCACAGTCGCGACTTCCAATTTATCGGCATTAAAACTCACCGGGAGCAGCAAGGGTTGCATAGACACACTTTTGCTATCCAGCGCATTTTTAAGCTTTTCATACATAATGCGCTCATGCGCGGCATGCATATCGACCACGACCAAGCCCTGCACATTTTGCGCCAATACATAGACACCGTGAATTTGCGCCACTGCGAAGCCCAAAGGAAAGTTATTAGGCGAAAAGTTATTAGGCGAAAAGTTATTAGGCGGAAAATCATCAGGTTGAGACTGCGTAACGCTTTCGTTATTTTCATATTGTCGCTCACTGCCGACATTGGCGCTTGTCCCGAACATGGTCTGATAAAAACTGGATGGCGCATTCGCACTCAAATTGATTTGAGACTGATAGCTTGGATAAGGCGTATTGGATGGCGCATATCCGAAAGGATTGCGTACCGCCTGACTCGCAGTCACCGCATTGGACGCTCCCGTTGGCGTAGCCAATGCTTTGTGTAGCGAATGAAAAATAAAGCGATGGATGGCCTGCGCATCCCTGAACCTGACTTCAGTTTTTGCCGGATGCACATTCACATCCACCAGCGCAGGATCCAGCTCTAAAAACAATACGAAAGCAGGATGACGGTCGTGATGCAACACGTCCTGATACGCCTGACGGATGGCATGTGCGATGAGCTTGTCACGCACAAAACGGCCATTCACATACACGTATTGCGTATCGCGCGTATTTCTATTGAACGTTGGTCTGGCTGCCATGCCCCACAAACGCAGCCCGGCACTGGATTCATCTACGCTAAATGATTCAGCAGCAAACTCATTACCCAGCACGTCAGTGAACCTGCGCTCAGGTTGGCCGACGGCAAAACGGCTCAACGCGCGGCCATTGTGTTGCAACATAAAACTTACATCAGGCCGTGAAAGCGCGACGCGGTTAAAGGCTTCTTCACAATGCCCAAACTCGGTCGCCTCGGTCTTTAAGAATTTACGGCGTGCCGGCGTATTGAAATATAAATCGGTCACTTCGATCATCGTCCCCGCATCTAATGCGGCAGGTTCAATCATCGAAATTTCGCTGCCTTCTGCGGCAATGCGCCAGGCATGCTTGCTAGCGACTTGGCGACTCAATAACTGAGTGCGTGAAATTGAAGCAATGCTCGCCAGCGCCTCGCCACGAAAACCCAAACTGGCAACAGATTCCAGGTCTTCTAGGCTTGAAATTTTGCTGGTGGCGTGCCGCGTCAGCGCCAGTGCCAAATCTTCTTTTGCCACACCCGCACCGTTATCTACGACACGCAATTGTTTAATGCCACCCTGCAGTAACGATACTTGAATATCCGTGCTGCCGGCATCCAGGCTATTTTCCAATAATTCCTTAAGCGCCGATGCCGGACGCTCAACCACCTCGCCTGCCGCGATTTGGCTGATCAGTTGATCTGCTAAAAGATGAATGCGCATTATTTAATCCAGAGTCACTGTTTCCAGATACTCCGGTACGACCACCTGCCATTTAAGCTGCTCTTCAATGTGGTGCCGCATTGCATCTGCCGCAACCGGCTCCCCATGCACGATGAAAGTCTTTTTAGGCGGCACGGAAAATCTGCTTAACCAGTCTAATATTTCTGAATAATCTGCGTGTGCAGAGAGATTGGAAATCAACTCGACATCGGCGCGTACGGGCACATATTCCCCATGAATTTTAATGCTTTCTGCGCCATCCAACATCGCGGCACCGCGCGTACCTGCCGCCTGAAACCCGACAAATAAAATAGTATTATTAGGTTTAGGTGCGAATGCTTTCAGATGATGCACCACGCGCCCGCCTGAAGCCATGCCACTGGCTGATAGAATAATCATCGGGCCTTTAGTTTCATTCAGCTGTTTGGATTGTTCCACACTATTGACCATGTGAGCTGTGCGATTTAACGCACTGCATTGCCCAGGTGTCAAACGATGTTCCCCACAATGATTCGTAAATATTTCTGTTGCATCCGCCGCCATTGGGCTATTAAGGTAAACCGGAATATCCTGCGCGATTGCGCCTGAAGATTTAAGTAAGTGAATGTAATAAAGCAACTCTTGCGCCCGCCCTACTGCAAATACTGGGATAAGAACAACGCCTTTGCGTTTTACCGTTTTGTTGATAATGGCCGCCAATTTAACTTTAGGGTCATCCAGTTCGTGCCGACGGTTACCATACGTGGATTCAATCAATAAATAATCGGCCTGCTTGATCTGCACCGGGGCTTTCATCAAAATATCATTGGGGCGCCCAATATCGCCTGAAAACAATACCGACGTTTTTTTATTATGAATACGCACAAATGCCGAGCCGAGAATATGTCCATTGGGATAAAACCTGAGCGTGAGATCATCACCTAAATCCACATCCTGCTCAAAATCAACGGGGGTAAGTAGCTCTAGTGCTTTAAATGCATCTTCTTGTGTATAAAGCGGTAATGCCGGGTGATGCTTGGAAAAACCACGCCGATTCGCATATTCGGCTTCCTCTTCTTGCAGATGTGCTGAATCAGGCAACAGAATCTTGCACAAATCCCGCGTACCTTCGCTGCAATAGACGTTGCCGGAAAATCCTTGCTTCACCAGTAACGGCAAATAGCCACTGTGATCAATATGCGCATGCGTGAGCACTACCGCATCAATGTCTTTGGGATTGATTGGCAACTTCGCCCAGTTTCTAAGCCGAAGTTGTTTAAGCCCCTGAAACAATCCGCAATCAATTAAAATGCGCTTTGCGCCGCTTTTTAGCAGGTATTTAGACCCGGTAACGGTGCCGGTGGCGCCGAGAAATGTGAGTTGCATTAAGTCCTCCCTTTTAGTCTATTGATGAATATTACTCCAGCGCTATCTTTGTTTTGGCAAGGGCAGGATTGGCAGAAAAATACTTTTTAATTCCCGCTAAAATAGACAGTACCAACTTATCCTGATAATCATCGTCATTCAGCTTACGCTCTTCTTCCGGATTACTGATAAATGCTGTTTCTACCAGAATGGAAGGAATATCCGGTGATTTCAGTACCGCAAAACCAGCTTGCTCAACATGATTTTTATGCAGTTTGTTGATTTCACCAATGTAGCCTAACACCGCTTTGCCTAACTTCAAACTATCGTTAATCGTCGCAGTTTGTGATAAATCCAATAAGGTCCTCGCTAACACCGGGTCTTTTACATTCAGGCTAACACCGCCAATCAAATCAGACTCGTTCTCTTTTTTAGCCAGGTAACGCGCACTGGCACTGGTCGCACCTTTTTCAGACAGTGCAAATACAGACGAACCATGTGCCGCAGGGTTGGTAAAGGCATCGGCGTGGATAGACACAAACAAATCCGCTTGTAATTTACGCGCTTTGACCACACGCCCATGTAATGGAATAAAGTAATCATCATCACGCGTTAGCACGCCGCGCATACTTGGCTCTGCATCAATTTTTGCTTTGAGCTTTTTAGCGATGAGCAAAGTAATATCTTTTTCACGGCTCCCATTTGCGCCACGTGCACCAGGGTCTTCTCCACCGTGTCCGGCGTCAATGGCAATCGTAATTTGCCGTAGATCTTTATCTGCCGTTGACTGAACCTCGACTGATTTAACCTCTGCCACCTTGTCATCTGTCACCGGGGTGGTAACCGCGCCAGCAGATGGCTGTGTTGACGGCATTTCTGTCACTGGTTGCGATGATTGATTTATATCTGTAGCTTCAGTAACTGGTGCGCTGTCACGCGCTGCCAGCATTGCCATCAGCGGATCTTTCGCCGGGTAAACATCCAGCACCAGGCGATGCTTATAATCACCTGCTGGTGGCAAGGTAAAAATAGTTGGCTTAACTTCTGTTTTTAAATCTACAACCAAGCGCACGACGCCAGGTTTGAATTGAGCGACACGTAACTGTGCAATATAGGGGTCGCTCATTAAAATCTTTTCACTCAATGACTTTGCCGCTTGATTCAGCTCAATATGATCAATATCCACCACCACCCGTTCCGGATTTTTAAGCAGCGTCATTTTATAAACCAGAGGACTGCTCACCTCCAAGGTAATGCGCGTGTATTCTTGCGCCGGCCAAACACGTGCTGCAATCACGGTGTTACCACCGGCATGTGCGGCAGCACCCAACCCCAAGATAACACCCAAGCTAAGGCTTAAACTCAAAAGTATGAATGGCAAACGTTTAATCATCAGGATAGTTCTATTTGTTTTTTAATCTTTTGCACACATTGCCGCCCACGTAATGAATGTGCAAACACCGCGACAGCACGCCCCGAACGCTTAATATCAAATCTAATATCAATATCCGGCTTTGGTAGTATATGTACAGCTTTTTCAGGCCACTCAATTAAGCAAACACTGTCTGCATTAAAGTAATCTCTAAAACCGGCCGCTTCCCACTCTTCTTCATCATTAAAACGATACAAATCGAAATGATATAAATTGAACGGCTCACCCTGATTAGCAGCAATTTCGTAAGGTTCAATTAAAGTATAGGTCGGGCTTTTTACCTTGCCGACAAAGCCCAGTCCATGCAGCAAGCCGCGCACCAATGTAGTTTTACCCGCGCCTAAATCCCCGTGCAGATAAATCGTTAAATCAGGCAGAATTGCCTTAGCTAAACTGCCACCAAAATTCAACGTCGCAGCTTCATCCGCCAAATCAAGTGTAAAATCTTCACCCATGAATCATTCCACTAAAAGCATTGCCGAATTGAGCCGTGACCTTAAACGCTGGGGGCTGGAACTCGGTTTTAATCATATCGGCATCACCGATACCGACTTGCAGGCTGCGGAAGCTGAACACTTGGCATGGGTTAAAAAAGGTTTTCATGGTGAAATGGATTATATGGCAAAACACGGTGTGAAGCGCACCCGTCCTGCCGAATTAGTGCCAAATACTATACGCGTCATTTCAGCACGCCTGGATTACCTGCCAGCCAATACAGCCGCGAGTGAAGCTATTCTGCAAGATCACAGCAAAGCCTTTATCTCACGCTATGCGCTCGGGCGTGACTACCACAAGGTGATGCGCAATAAGTTACAAAAGTTATGTGAAAAAATTCAAGCTGAACTTGCACATTATCAAACAGACAATTTTGAATACAGAGTATTCACGGATAGCGCGCCGGTACTGGAAGTAGCGTTAGCAGAAAAAGCCGGCTCAGGTTGGCGTGGCAAACACACGCTGCTGATCAACAAAAATCGCGGCTCCTGGTTCTTCCTGGGCGAAATTTACACCAACTTGCCGTTAGCAATAGACGCCCCGGCAGAGAATCATTGCGGCACCTGCACCAGTTGCATGACTGTATGCCCAACGCAGGCCATTACCGCCCCGTATGAAGTGGATGCCAGACGTTGCATATCGTACTTAACCATTGAGCTCAAAGGCAGCATCCCGGTTGAGCTACGCCCGTTAATCGGCAACCGCGTGTATGGTTGCGACGATTGCCAACTTTGCTGCCCGTGGAACAAGTTTGCCGAAATCACCAAAGAAACAGACTTTGCAGTGAAACACGGCCTGGATGATATTGACCTGATAGATTGTTTTAGCTGGAGTGAAGACGAATTCAAATCAAAAATGGCAGGCAGTGCAATTTACCGCATCGGATACGAGCAATGGCTACGCAATGTTGCCATAGGCTTAGGTAACGCCAAATCTTCACCTGCAATTATCCGGGCATTGCAGGCACGTTTAAATAGTCATTCTGAAATACTGCGTGAACATGTGAACTGGGCTCTTTTACAACAATGAAAACCTCGGAACATTCTGTGTAGGAGCGGCGCCCCGCCGCGATTGTCACCATTGCTTCGCGGCGAGGCGCCGCTCCTACAAAAACAGACACATGACGGTCACCATTGCTTCGCGGCGGGGCGCCGCTCCTACAAAAACCGACGCATGATGGTCATTATTTCAGTTGCGATAGCAGCGCTGCACCTAACATCCCCGCCTGATCACCCAGGCTAGAAATACTCACGTTGACCTTACCGCGTAAGGCAGGAATTAAATCTTGCTCCAATTGCTGTTGAAAAGCCTGCTCCATGTATTGCCAGCCGGCGCTCATGCCACCGCCAACGACCACATCAGTCACATCAATCACTTTTAGAACATGCGCCAAGGCTTGCGCGAGCAAAGCTCCTGCAAGCCTGTAGGCGTCGATTGCAGCGTGATCGCCCGCTCCGGCACGGGTGGCGATTTCTGCAGCAGTACATTGCTGATGGGTGGCTTCAAAATAGCTAATAGCCACGCCGTTGGCCGAGGCGTATTGCTCTACGCACCCCAGATTGCCGCACCCGCACAATCTGCCCTTGGGTTGCACTGTGATATGCCCGATTTCCATCGCCACACCATGCTGACCTTGGAACGGCTTGCCATTCAAAATCAAGCCTCCGCCCAGCCCGGTGCCTAAACCTAAATAAATCAGGCTATCAGTTGCGCTCGAATGCATCCTATACTCACCGTAAGCGGCGGCTAACGCGTCATTTTCCGTCATCACTGGCAATGTAATTAAAGCACTTAAATCTGCGCTTAAATCGACGTTACTTAACCCCGGCAAATTAGGCGATTGTAAAATTTTTTGTGTCACCGGATCAATAAAACCCGGAAAGCCAATGCCTACCGCCGAGATAGCCGAGTACTTCGCACGCACACTATTAACCGCCTCTGCGATTGTGATTAGAATTGTTTGCCAGGCTTGCGCTGATGAATGCTGGTGTGACTTACATAAATTAGAGAAATCTGCGTGAAAACGCACTTCCTCCAGCAAGCAAGGTTGATCCAGTGCATTGATTTCTACTACGCCTACGCGTAAGTTGGTGCCGCCAACATCTATGCCAATTAGCCTGGTCATGGACTATTTTCGTTGCGTGTGAGCAATGACTTCTGTCATCATTTCTTTTCGCTCCGCAGCAAGCTGCTGCCAGTTAAAGCGCCAGCGCCAGTTGCCAGACGACGTGCCCGGTGTATTCATACGGTGACTGGAGTCGAGCGCCAGTATGTCCTGCATCGGGATGATCGCTAAATTGGCAACGGATGCCAGTGCCATATTGATTAAATCATCAGGAATATTGGGCTGATGTGCTTCAGAATGTGTTGCTGACAAATGTTGATGAAAGTGCTCACGCTGACAGTCATCCAGATTGACATACCAACCCAGAGTCGTATCGTTATCGTGCGTGCCAGTGTAAACCACACTATTTTCATCTATATTGTGCGGCAGGTACGGGTTGTCTGCTGTACCGCTAAAGGCAAATTGCAGAATCTTCATGCCCGGCAGGTTGTATTTGTTGCGCAAGGCATCCACTTCGTCGGTAATAATGCCCAAATCTTCAGCCACTAGGCAAATATCAGGCAACGCCTGTTTAATGGCTGCAAGCAGCGCATCACCAGGGGCTAAAACCCATTGACCATTGATAGCTGTGGCTTCATCAGCCGGAATTTCCCATGCGGCTTCCAAACCCCTGAAGTGGTCAATTCGTACAATATCAAATAGTTCATTTTGAGTAGCCATGCGCGATATCCACCAGCTAAAGTCATCGGCAGCCATGGCCTCCCAGTTGTAATGCGGGTTACCCCAACGCTGGCCGCTTGCAGAAAAATAATCGGGCGGCACACCGGCCGCTACCGTCATATTTCCATTCACATCCAGCTTAAATAAACGAGGCTGCGCCCACACATCAGCACTATCATAAGCAACAAAAATAGGAATATCGCCAAATAACGCCACTTTTTTGCTAGTCGCGTATTTTTTAAGGCTTAACCACTGTGTAAAAAACACAAATTGCACGAATTTAATCACCGCAATTTCTTCTGCTAACTCTGCCTGTGCCAGTTTCAACGTTTTTTTATCGCGATTTTTATAAGGCTCCGGCCAGTGATTCCAGCCAGCTTGGCCAAATTTATCGCGCAATGCTAAAAACAGGGAAAAATCATGCAACCAATGCGCTTGTTTTCTACAAAAGCGAGTAAAAGCCTGCTGCATCTGTTTGTTGGGCGAGGTAGTTTCATCTTGCCGACTAAAAATTGCATAGGCTTTAGCCAGCAAATGTACTTTACTGGTGATGAGACCAGTCAAATCCTCTTTGGTCAGCAAGCCTTGCGCTTGCAGTGCCTCCAGGCTAATAAAGTCCGGGTTGCCCGCATATGCAGATAAACACTGATAAGGTGAATTATCAGCATGCGGCATGTTGATGGGTAGCGTTTGCCACACGCTGGCACCAATGCCCTGTAAAAAATCCACAAAACGATACGCTTCTGCACCTAAATCACCGGTGTAATAAGCGCTTGGCAGTGAGCTTATGTGCAACAACACACCTGCACAGCGCTGACTTAAAAGTGATGAATTAGATTGCAAATTAAGCCTGTCCGCGCCGCATGGTGCCGGCATTATCAGCATTGCCACCACCAGCGCTAATTTTTTGATGCAATACATCAGGCACCGGCTGACCAAGCAAGGTGTACAAATTGATTAAATTGCGGCGATACAGTTGGTCAAAACTAGCGACGCTATCTGATGAATTGTAATCCCCGAACCACCAAAACCAATCAGAGCCTTCGCATATTGCCAATTGACGCTCACATTCAGCTAGCTGCTCAACATTTAAGCTTTGCTTTGCCAATACGGCATCGTAAGTTTTTTTAGCCGCGCATAATAAATCCCACGCTAAATTTTTGTCCTGACTGCCTATCCAAGTGCTAAAGGTACCATACACCCAACTACCGGCCACGACTTGATGCAGGGTGGGGGCTTGTGCATGATGAGCTTGATATAAATCCACAACATCACTAAAAGTGGTCATTTTAATGTCGGGATGATTTGCCAGCGCTTCATATAGCTCACTCAAGAAGTAGTATCCGTTATACGGAAAATACTCCCATGCATTTTCACCATCTAAAATCACACTAACGATTCTTGGCTGCGCATTCGGATTCGCTTGATGAATATGCTCAAGGCTGCTAACAAAATCACTCACCGCATCACTGGCGTGAATTTTTGCATACTCAAAACCAATTTTGTCTGAAAGCTGATCATCCCTGAAAAAGCACAAAATATCATGTTCGCCATTGGTGACACGATATGGCTGATATAAATATTCATCCTTGTTCGCAATACTTAACTGCGATTTCAATAAACTATTCGCCAACACCCCTTGCCCGGTCGCTGCCCACTCCACGCCATGCTCAGCCATTAAAGACAGCGCCGCATGAGAAACACCGCCTTCAGCCGGCCACATCCCACGTGGCTCAGTGCCAAAATGCTGCTGGTGAGATTTTTTGGCCGAGAGCATATGTGCAACCGCACGGCTCTGCCCGCCTGCATAGTTGGTGCTCTCCGGCAATGGCGCGTCTGGCATTGCATCCAGCGCAGATTCGAAATCCAGTAACAGTGGCAATATTGGGTGGTAATACGGTGTGGTGGAAATTTCAATTTGCTTACGCGCCATCAACGCTTTATAGCGCGGAATCAGATTGGAAATGGTTTCAGCAATGACTGCAAATAATTGCTGTCTTTCCGCATAAGTAAATAACACACCTTTGGCCATTAAGGCTTGCACTACCGGGCTGGTATGGCGCAAACTCTCACCACACCACGCCAGGTGATACCACACCAGCAAATCCGCTTTATATTGAGCTGACATATAATGAAATTGATCATTGGTCATCATCGGCTCTATTAACTGATAAAGCTTTAACAACCGTTGATAATGCGGAAACGGACTCAGCATGTTTTCGTGATGACTTTTAAAGCAGCTTTGCACAAGTAAATGACACTGCTCATTACTAATGTCTGTCAAGTTTTCTTCTACCAGCAAGGCCAGCAAAGGGTCTCGTATCGTATTTTGCTTGAATTGCTGCGTGTAATCCGCCAACTGCTCTAACAAAATAGGCACAAAATTAAAGCTCACGCGCGCAGCAGGATTGATTTCAAGGTGATACGCCATGTCGCTGTAATCTTTAATGGCGTGCAAATAGGTCCACGGCAACACATACTCATTCGTCGCCAAATCACGATAATCCGGTTGATGCATGTGCCAGTAAAGATTGAGATATAACTTGGGTCGAACGGTATCCACTTTGAAAAAAACCTTGAGTAAAAAAATTTAAGAGGGTGGGTAATAGTAGGCGTTAGTCGGTAGTTAAACCTGATACTAACGACCGACTACTAGCCAAAGATTTTAAATCACGCGATATAAATCTTGTCCCAGCATATCTGGCGTCACTAACACGATGCCCTTTTCAGATACGTAGAAACGTTTTGCATCCAGACTTAAATCTACGCCAATTTCCATGCCTTCCGGAATCACACATCCGCGATCAATCACTACATTTTTGAGTACGACATTACGATTTACGGTCACTTTCGGCAAAATCACTGAGCCTTCGATATTGCAATAACTATGCACGCGCACATCAGAAAACAAGATTGAGTTTGTAACACTTGAGCCGCTAATCAAGCACCCACCAGACACTAATGAATCGGTCGCTTTACCGGTTCGACCTTCGTCGTTAAACACAAATTTAGCCGGTGGCAACTGTTCCTGATAAGTCCAAATCGGCCAGTCCCTGTCATACAGATTAAGTTCTGGAATCACTTTTGTGAGTTCCATATTGGCTTCCCAGTACGCATCAATCGTACCAACATCGCGCCAATAAAAATGATCATTCTTGACGCCTACACAACTATCAGTAAACCGATGCGCCTGAATTTTATATTTTTGGATGATGTACGGAATAATATCGCCACCGAAATCATGGCTGGATTTTGGGTCGCCGGCATCTCGAATCAATTGCTCATATAAGAATTTAGCGTTAAATACATAAATTCCCATACTGGCAAACGCTTTGGTTGGGTCATCCGGCATATGCTTGGGGTTAGCCGGTTTCTCGGCAAACTCAATCACGCGATCATTTTCATCTACCGCCAGCACACCAAAGCCTTTTGCATCTTCTAACGGCACATTGATACAAGCTACCGTCATATCCGCATTATTTCTCACGTGTGTAACCAACATTTTGCCATAATCCATTTTGTAAATATGGTCACCTGCCAGTATCAAAATGTATTCCGCATTGGCTTGCTCACGCAGTAAATCAATGTTTTGGTACACGGCATCTGCAGTCCCTTTATACCAGTCTTCTGAGATGCGTTGCTGGGCAGGAATAATGTTGACAAACTCATTGAACTCACCACGCAGAAAGCCCCATCCGCGCTGAATGTGTTGAATTAAACTTTGCGCTTTATATTGCGTTGCCACGTTAATGCGGCGAATGCCGGAATTGATGCAATTGGAAAGCGGGAAATCAATAATGCGAAATTTTCCGCCAAACTGTACCGCTGGCTTGGCGCGCCAATCGGTTAGATTCTTTAAGCGGCTACCACGTCCGCCTGCCAGAATTATCGCAACAGTATTTTTGGTTAGGGTGCTAATAAAACGGTCTGAATTTTGATCTGTTTGTCGATTTTTCAACATGATGCCCTCCTGAAGTTTGGTTAGTTACTTACTATTTATTGCGCTAGTCGGGCTTGCTAGCCATTAGTTGCTTAGCTTTATTTACTTACGATTTCGATTGAATACATTATAATCAGCTTAAAGCACTATAATCCAGCCAAAACAAAACAAATTTAGCAAATAGCTTAAAAAAATCATGAGGAAAATATATTTTGGCAAAATCTGAAGCGGTTCAAGCAGAATCTAAGGCACATACTCATGCGCGCCAGCTCATTTTAGAAGCTCGCCACCACAATCCATTTAGTTTTTTGGGTCATCACACTGTTGGCGCCAATGCTGACCAACATTTTGTATTTCGTACCTTTCAGCCCCAAGCTTCAAATATTCACATCAAAACCGGCCGGACATGGGCCAAACTTGAAAAAACCCATGCCGATGGTTTGTTTGAATACAGCAGCAAAACTGCACTAAAAATACCTTGCCCGCTCAAAATTGAAGCTGGCGGCAACACCTATGAAACCCATGATGTCTATACATTCAGCTCCAGCATCACCCAGGATGAACTTCACTTATTTGGTGAGGGCCGCCTGAAACAAGCCTATAAAATGCTGGGCGCTCAAAATATCAGCCAAGACAATGTCGCAGGTGTACGCTTTGCCGTGTGGGCACCCAGTGCAGAGCGCGTGAGTGTCATTGGCAGCTTTAACAACTGGGATGGCCGCGTACACTCAATGCGCGCGCATGGCTCCAGCGGGGTTTGGGATATTTTTATTCCTAACTTAACCACAAGTGACACCTATAAATTTGAAATCCGCAATCGCCACACCGGCAACATTTTAGTCAAAACGGACCCCTATGGCTTTGAGTTTGAGCAACGCCCTGGCACAGCCACAAAAATCAGCACCAGCCATCATCAATGGCAAGACAAGCAATGGCTGGAAGCGCGCAAACAGCGTGACTGGCTACATGCCCCTTTCAACTGTTACGAAGTGCATTTAGGCTCATGGCAACGTAATAAAAAAGGCCACTTTTTAACTTATCGTGAACTGGCAAAAACGCTAGTGCCACATGTTGCCGCCATGGGTTATACCCATGTTGAATTATTACCAATTTCCGAGCATCCACTGAATGAGTCTTGGGGATATCAAACGACTGGCTATTTTGGCGTGACCAACAGATTCGGCTCGCCCGACGACTTGCGTTTTTTAATTGATACCTTTCACCAAGCCGATATTGGCGTGATTTTAGATTGGGTGCCGGGTCACTTTCCAAAAGACGATTGGGCGCTGGCGCGCTTTGATGGTACTGCGCTGTATGAACATGAAGATCCCCGCCTAGGTGAACATCAGGATTGGGGTACTTATATTTTCAATTATGGCCGCAATGAAGTCCGTAACTTTTTAATTGCAAACGCCTATTTCTGGCTAAAAGAGTTTCATATCGACGGGTTGCGCGTAGATGCCGTGGCCTCCATGCTCTATCTTGATTATTCGCGCAAGGCAGGCGAATGGCTGCCAAATAAATTCGGCGGTCGCGAGAACCTTGATGTAATTGATTTCTTAAAACAACTGAATGTCATGGTGGGTGAGGATTTTGCAGGTGCGCTCACCATTGCAGAAGAGTCAACCGCATGGCCCATGGTGTCACGCCCGGTGTATTTAGGTGGGCTGGGCTTTAGTATGAAATGGAACATGGGCTGGATGAACGACACCCTGGCGTACATTGAGAACGACCCTGTACATAGACGCTACTACCATGACATGCTTACCTTTGGTCAGCTGTACGCTTACTCGGAAAACTTTGTACTGCCGTTTTCTCATGACGAGGTCGTGCATGGCAAAAAATCGTTATTAGACAAAATGCCCGGGGATAGTTGGCAAAAATTCGCTAATCTACGCCTATTAACAGCCTACCAAATGACCACGCCGGGCAAAAAACTCAACTTCATGGGCAACGAGTTTGGTCAGGGGCGCGAGTGGAATGTAAACACCAGCCTGGATTGGCACTTACTTGGTGACGATTATGAGGGCCACCAGTGGCATCAAGGCATTCAGAAAGTGCATACTGACCTGAATCATCTCTACAAAACACTGCCCGCACTCCATACCCTGGATTTTGAACATCAAGGATTTGAGTGGATAGATTGCCATGACACTGAGCAATCAATTATCAGCTATGTAAGACGCGGATTGGATAATAGTTTTGTTATAATAGTGTTAAATTTTACGCCGGTGTCACGCAATCAATATCGCATTGGCGTGCCACAAGCAGGTAGTTACCATGAAGTTTTCAACAGTGATGCAAGCTGTTACGGTGGTAGCAATCAAGGCAATGGCGCAGGGTTACATACCGAAAATGTAGCCTGGATGCATCACAATCAATCGCTTGTAATTACATTGCCGCCATTGGCTGGCATCGTTTTACAAATACAATAACCTATTAAATATAAAGCACTATTGTTAAAATGTCTGCACTCACTCAACTTCCCGTGTGGGAAAAGCTCCGTCAACATCAACAGCAAACTGCATCCACTCATATGCGAGATTTGTTTGCGCAAGATGCCGATCGTTTCAATAAATTCAGCCTAAAATTTGCCGATATATTGCTCGATTACTCAAAACACCGAATGACCGATGAAACATTGTCCTTGCTCTTCCAAATGGCGCGTGAAACTAAAATTGAACAATGGCGTGACAAGATGTTTGCTGGTGAAAAAATCAACATCACCGAGAACCGCGCCGTATTACATACCGCATTGCGTAATCGCGCCAATACGCCCGTGCTGGTCGATGGTCACGATGTGATGCCGGACGTGAACGCTGTCTTGGCGCAAATGCGCCAGTTCTCGAGCAATGTCCGTAATGGCAGTTGGTTGGGCTACTCAGGAAAGCGCATTACCGACATTGTCAATATTGGCATTGGTGGGTCTGACCTAGGCCCGGTGATGGTGTGCGATGCACTGAAACCCTATGCAAGTCCAGACTTAAAAGTTCACTTTGTATCAAACATTGATGGAGCACATTTGATGCGCGCGCTCAATGTTTGCAACCCAGAAACCACACTGTTTATTGTGGCTTCAAAAACGTTTACCACGCAAGAAACCATGACCAACGCACACTCCGCACGTCAATGGTTTCTGGATACGGCAAAAGACAACGCCTACGTTGCAAAACACTTCGTGGCGCTTTCTACCAACACAAAAGCGGTGCAAGATTTTGGTATAGACAAGGCAAACATGTTTGCCTTTTGGGACTGGGTAGGTGGTCGTTACTCATTGTGGTCTGCCATCGGCTTGTCTATTGCTTTGTACGTAGGCATGGATAACTTCGAAGCCTTGCTAACAGGCGGTTTTGAAATGGACGAGCACTTTAGAAATGCGCCGTTGGAACAAAATATGCCAGTGATTCTGGCACTGATTGGGGTTTGGTATAACAACTTCTTCCATGTGGACTCACAAGCTATCCTGCCCTATGACCAAGGACTGGCGCGCTTCCCAGCTTATATGCAACAAGCAGACATGGAAAGTAATGGTAAATTCATTTGCCGTGACGGTAGCCGTGTCACTTACAAAACCGGCCCGGTGATTTGGGGGGAAGCCGGAACCAATGGGCAACACGCGTTCTATCAACTGATTCATCAAGGTACGCAAATCATTCCGGCCGATTTTTTAATGCCAGTGCACAGCCATTATAAAGTAAGCAGCAATGGGTACGCGCACCACAAAATCCTGCTTGCTAACTTCCTGGCACAAACACAATCGTTGATGCTCGGCAAAACCAGAGAACAGGCGCGTGCTGAGCTTGAACAGCAAGGTTTAACGGGCGATGCACTTGAACAACTGCTCCCGCATAAGATATTTGATGGCAATCGCCCGACCACATCCATTCTGTTTGATAAACTCACACCCAATACCTTGGGTAAACTCATTGCCCTCTATGAACATAAAATATTCGTACAGGGCATTATTTGGGATATCAATAGCTACGACCAATGGGGCGTTGAATACGGCAAGCAAATTGCGCAGCAAATTCTGCCACAACTCGTCAACGATGAAATTGTCAGCAATTACGACAGCTCCACCAACGGCTTAATCAATTATACAAAAGCACTTAAGCTAGACTAGTGCTTGTTTTTTAGTCGCCCCTGAACAATAGTTGCTTAGGGGCGCGGTTAGTTACCGTAGCTTGACTTCACCTGAGTTAACTAATTGCCTGACGATGATGTCTCCAAGTACGGCGCTTGCACTTGCGCCAATCCGCTTGGCAATACGATTGGTCAAATCATCTTGGTAGGTAAAGTCTACAATTTCTTCCTGCTTGATAACTTCACGCGCAACATAATCGGCGCTGCCAACGGCATCTGCAAGGCCGATTTTAATACTTTGCTCGCCACTCCAGAATAGGCCGCTAAAAGTCTCAGTGGTTTCTTTCAAGCGTGCGCCCCTGCCCTGCCTGACTACGGTTTTGAATTGCTCGTGAATTTCATTCAACATGGATTGTACTAAAACCTGATGCTTGGGATTTATTGGCGAGAAGGGATCCAGCATCGCTTTATTTTCACCTGCTGTCATCAATCGACGTTCAACGCCGACTTTTTTCATGATCTCAGTAAAGCCGTAACCATCCATCAGCACACCGATAGACCCCACAATACTGGCTTTATCCACATATATTTTATCAGCGGCTACCGCAACGTAATAAGCGCCAGACGCGCAAACATCTTCAACAACCGCATAAACCGGAATTTTTGGATGCAGCTTTCTTTGACGCTTGATTTCGTCATTGATAATACCGGCTTGCACCGGACTGCCGCCCGGGCTATTGATGCGTAGAATAATACCTTTAGTGCCTTTATTATCATAAGCATCGCGCAGGCTACTCATCACGGCGTCGGCATTAACATCGCCATCTGCCTCAATCACACCCGAAATATCAATTAAAGCCGTGTGTGCGTCAAAACCTTTTTTTTCTTCACCCATCCCTAGAACCAACAGCCAAATAATGAATAAAAATGTCAGTCCTTTGAAAAATATCCCCCAACGACGCGCTGTACGTTGCTCGGTAAGCGCAGCCGAAGCCAGACGTTCAATGGCATCACGCTGCCATTTGGTATCTTCAGCTTGCGTGGCTTTGGGTTCTGGATTATTTGCAGCAATATTTAGCTGATTTTCTTCTGACATAATTCCAACTTTCTACAATGGTATTGTATTTTATTAAGTTCAAGTAATAGATTCTATATTTATTATAACTTTTTGATTTTGTTCAATAACATTAATTTTCTTTAAGCTTTTACCTTTACACGGCCCCATCACGCAAAAACCATTATCTGGTCGATAATGCGCACCGTGTGTGGCACAAATCAAATAATCTTGTTGTGCCGTAAAAAACTCACCTTCGTTCCAATCCAACTCAACAGACATATGCGCACATTGATTCACATAAGCATAGGGCTTGCCCTGAAATCGCACCACGAAGCCTGATGCAAACTCGCCCAGTGCCGGCAAAGCAAAGCGAATCCCCTTGCCACCGTCTTCTAGCACCGCACTGTCAAATACGATTAGATTATCATTCATGAGAACATTTCCAGGATTATGCGTGCTCTAGCAACCATTGTCCCAAATTAGCAAAGTCATCAAATTGCTGCATCGGGTTAAAATGTTGCCATTGATCTGACGACTGCGCACCATACGTCACGCCAATAGCATTGACGCCTGCATTTTTCGCCATATGTAAATCATAACTCGTATCGCCAATCATTAAAGTACGTTCCGGCAATATCACTAAATCATCCATCAGCTCATCCAGCATTTGCGGATGAGGTTTTGAAAAGCACTCGTCCACAGTACGTGTTGCATGAAAATACCGAGCCAGCCCTGTATGTTCCAATGCTAAATTAAGACCACGCCTGCCCTTGCCAGTAGCCACTGCCAGCTTAAATCCACGTCGATTCAGCTCAACAATAATCTCTGGCACCCCTGAAAACAACAAAATCTCACTCTCTCCGGCATAATAATTTGCGTTATATTGTGTAGCAAGCTCCCGTGCTTTTTCTACCGGAATATCTCCATATAAAGACTGAATAGATTCACGTAAACCCAAGCCAATAATTCCACGTGCGGCTTGCGGTGTCAGTGCGGGCAACCCAACTTGTTCAGCTGCTTTTAAAATTGCATGGGTAATCATGCCCGTTGAGTCGGCTAAAGTGCCATCCCAATCCCACACGATTAAATCAAATTGCTTCGGCATTCTTGAATGATTCTTTCTCTAGGGAAGTGCTTATTAAATGAGCGAGCGGAATAAAGTGCAAGGCGCACGGAACGCAGCAATTTGCCCGTGTAGCCATTTAATCAGTGCTTCCTAGTTTTTGTAAAAATTTATTTAACTCTGACGGCGTAGGCGCAATGAGTTCGAGCTTTTCATTCGTCAAAGGATGACGGATTTTCGTGACAGATGAATGTAAAAACATGCGTTTAAGGCCATGTTTAATCAAAGTCTTATTTAATGCGAAGTCCCCATATTTATCATCCCCGACAATAGGAAAACCCAAATGTGCAAGCTGCACGCGCAGTTGATGCGTACGCCCCGTCACCAATTGCGCTTCAAGCAGGCTGAATTTACCTATCGCCGCATGATTGTAATTTTTAATCAAACGGAACATGGTTTCTGAAGTTTGACGCTCTCCAAACTTATCTTTTGCCGCATCAGTCACCACATTGACGCGACGCTCACCATTTGGCAGCACATATTTTTGCAAATCCAGCACCACACGTTTTTTAGGTTCCAGCCATTCGCCTTGCACCAGCATGATGTAACGTTTATCGGTTTGATTATTCCGAATCGCCTCGTGGAGAGCAACCAGCGCACTCCTCTTTTTAGCCAACATCAGCACGCCTGATGTTTCACGATCCAAACGATGAACCAATTCCAGAAACTTGGCTTTGGGGCGCTCCAAGCGCAACTGTTCAATCACACCACGGCTAATGCCACTGCCACCATGCACCGCAAAACCCGCTGCTTTATCTATCACCAGCATGGCATCATCTTCAAAAATAATCGCCTGCTCAAATTTTGAAGTAACAGGCGCAGCAGATTCCGGCTTATCAATAATCGTTGCGCGCGTGGGCGGCACCCTGACCACATCGCCTAAACTTAAACGAAAATCCGCATCAATGCGTTTTTTATTAACGCGGACTTCACCACTACGCAAAATCCGATACACATGGCTTTTGGGCACGCCTTTTAAGGTTTTGGTGAGAAAGTTGTCAACCCTCTGCCCCTCACTCGCCTCATCAACGGTCAAAAATGCAGCCGCTGCTTCACTGATTGTTGATACCTTATTGCTTTGATCTGGTGTAATTAAATTGTTCATCCGTAGCTTTTATGAAAGATGTAGCTTATACTCTGCGAATTCTTACAGAATTAACGATTAAATTCTTGATAAGAATACACTTAATGCCAATAAACACATCGTATTAAGACAGTTACCTGTCGTTTGATGTATTTGTTAAAAAATAGTGATCACTAAATACTTGGTTAACACCGCTCGCCATATTATAAAGTAGCGGTAAGTAAAATTAGCGCTAAAGCCGCCGCAGACAAAATAAAGATAAAGCGCGACTAAAGTGAACAGTCAAATTTGACGCATTATTTAACCAGCCTAGCTTTATTAAGCAGAGCATAATTAAGTAATCTGAAAAATTAGAATTTACTAAAAGATAGAATTTTAACGAATTTAAGCTATCACTGGCATGATTCTCTGCCACATTTAAGCATAAAT
The DNA here is from genome assembly GCA_945872425.1 of Methylotenera oryzisoli. GTDB lineage: Bacteria > Pseudomonadota > Gammaproteobacteria > Burkholderiales > Methylophilaceae > Methylotenera > Methylotenera oryzisoli_C. The sequence continues at coordinate 44,130 of CAMBZE010000001.1, forward strand.
TTAACAATGAACTTGCTTTAACGAATAATAAATTTGTTTCAACATGAATTTTTCTGCTGAAACAATCAAATTAGACGACTCAATCTGACTCAGTCCATTTGACTGAATTGATGAATCTAAAAGTTATACGCGGTTATCCGCCCATGTCTTTAAAATTAGACTTCGTTAAATTGCACCATTGTTACACTGCATGTTACATTGCACCATCGTTAGATTTACTAGTGTTACATTGCACTAGGCACATCGTGCATCCTTGGTACTTCAGCCGGAACTCGGCACTTTCACCTTAAAATGCTTTCACTCAATGCTGAATTATTCATGCATTCCGTCTGCCCGCCTTAAACTTGGCGCAGGAGCAAACAATGAAACGCATGTTATTTAATGCAACGCAATCTGAAGAATTACGCGTTGCGATTGTAGATGGTCAAAAACTGATTGACTTGGATATTGAACACGCCGGTAAAGAACAGCGTAAAAGCAATATCTACAAAGGTGTCATTACCCGCATCGAACCTTCTTTAGAAGCGGCTTTTGTCGATTACGGACAAGATCGCCATGGCTTTTTGCCATTTAAAGAAGTCGCGCGTAGCTACTACAAAGAAGGCGCAGATGGCCGTGCGCGTATTCAAGACGCCTTGAAAGAAGGTCAAGAGTTAATCGTACAAGTAGATAAAGATGAGCGTGGCAACAAAGGGGCCGCACTGACCACATTTATCTCTCTCGCCGGTCGTTATTTGGTTTTAATGCCAAACAACCCACGTGGTGGTGGCGTATCGCGCCGTATTGAAGGCGAAGATCGTGATGAGTTACGTGACGTACTATCGCAGCTTGAAGTACCCAAAGGCATGAGCATTATCGCGCGTACCGCAGGGATTGGCCGCAATGCAGAAGAATTACAATGGGACTTAAACTACCTCACACAATTGTGGACTGCCATTGATGGCGCATCTGCAATGCAGGCCGGTGCCTATTTAATTTACCAGGAAGGCAGCTTAGTGATTCGTGCTATTCGCGATTACTTCAGCTCAGACATTGGTGAAATTTTAATTGATACCCCTGATATTCATGAACAAGCTGTGCAGTTCATGAACCACGTGATGCCGGGTAACGTGACACGGGTTAAGTTATATCAAGATGAGATTCCACTTTTCACACGCTTTCAAATTGAACACCAAATTGAATCAGCGTTTGCACGTGAAGTTCGCCTGCCATCAGGTGGCGCAATTGTCATTGACCATACCGAAGCCTTGGTTTCAGTTGACGTAAACTCAGGCCGCGCAACACGTGGCAGCGATATTGAACATACCGCATTTAACACCAACCTGGAAGCGGCTGAAGAAGTGGCACGCCAATTACGTTTACGTGACTTAGGTGGCCTGGTGGTGATCGACTTCATCGACATGGAAAGCCAACGCAACCAACGCGAAGTTGAAAATGCACTGCGTGACGCATTGCATGCAGACCGCGCACGCGTACAAACCGGCAAAATTTCACGTTTTGGCTTATTGGAATTATCTCGCCAACGCCTGCGACCTAGCCTGGGTGAAACCAACCACATTCCATGCCCACGCTGCCATGGCACTGGTCATATTCGTGGCATTGAATCTACCGCTCTGCATATTCTGCGCATCACGCAAGAAGACGCCATGAAAGAAAATAGCGCGATTATTCAAGTGCAATTGCCCGTTGAAGTCGCAACCTTCCTGCTCAACGAAAAACGTGCTGACATTCATAAAATTGAACAGCGCATGGGCGTGGAAGTGATATTGATTCCAAACGTTCATCTTGAAACTCCTAACTACAACATCGTGCGCATTAAAAGTGATGATGTAAACCAGGAAACCAGCCGCGCAAGCTACAACATGGTAGAAATGCCCTCTGAAACGACTTACATTGTAAATGCGGTCGAAGAAGCAAAAGCCGTTAAACCTGTGGCAGCAGTAAAAGGCATTACGCCTGCTGCGCCCGCGCCGATTTTTGCTGAAAAAGCCGAGAACAAAGCTGCACCTACATTGTCACTTTTCGCGCGTATTAAAAACTTTTTCAGCGCGTCAGCAGATCAAACTGAAACACAAAAAAGCGAAGCTGAAAAAGCCAATGAATCGCGTCGCGATAATAGCCGCAATCGCAATCGTAGCGAACGTAATCGTAATGAGCGAGGCAATAAAAGTGGGCGTTCTGATAAAGCGTCAAATCAGGAGCGTCCTAACCGTAATCTGGAATCAAAAACTCAGGATGCACGTCCGGTGGACAGCAAGCCGCAAGAACCGCGTCAGCAAAAACCACAACAGCCACGCAATGAGCCGGCGCGAAGCAATCCGCAAGTGAATGCCTCTGCTGAAGCAGCGGGAAATGAAACTGCAGAACAACGCACAGAACGTAGCGGCCGCCGCAATCGCAATAATCGCCGCAATCGCCGCGACCGCGATGAAAACGTAGCACGTGATGGCAACCGCCCATTCATACCTAACGATGAAATTAGCGCCAATCAGCCAGACATCAATGCTGAAGTTTCTGCTCCAATCGTTGAAACTAAGCTGAATGACACACCCAATCAGCAGGCGTCAATCACTGAAACGGCTACTCCAGCAGCAGAGGCAAAAAAAGCTAAAGGGCAAAAAAATACAGCTAGCAAAGCTGTGGCAAATAGCAACCCTGAACCGGCAACTGAACTCACTAAAGAAGTGAGTGACAACACGGCTAAGACAGATAAAAAACGTCCGGCCCGCCCACGTAAAGCTAAAACAGAAGCAAAACCGGTTGATTTGGCAGCATCTGGATTGCAATTAGTAGAAACTAAAGCGGATGCTCCCAAAGTAACTGCACCCGCTGAAGCTGAAAAACCACGCACTCCACGCAGAGCAGCTACTTGGCAGAAACAGGCCAAAGCAGAAACCAGTGCAGAACCTCTAGTGATGGTTGAAACGCAAAACAAGTGATTTAATTTAAGCTGTCAATAAAGATAGCCCGATAAATCGGGCTATCTTTATGTTTTTTGCCATCATCATCTGAACAGATACCACGCAACTACTAAGTTCAGGGCGCATAACCCCAACGTAGCCATACTCTTAACTGGCGATAGCTTTCCGCTTCTATCGCATCAGGCAGAATGATGAGATAAGAGGCAAATAAACGTCTAAGCCATGTTGCGCCTTCGGGATGATAATGCACGATAGTTAAATAAGGTGTCACTACGCTATCTGCGCACACGGTTGCCACTGCGAACTGCACTCCGTCTCTACGCGTTAATTTCAATTCATTTTTCGCATTGATATCCAGCTTGTCTAACGACCATGGCAGCAGCAAAAAACCATGTTTACACACCATATACATGGCTAAAAATAGAATAACCGTCAGCATTACCAATTTAATCTGCCAAGACAATACAAACAGAATTAAAATAGCACTGGTAGCCAGACTCAATAACATGATCATGACAGAAAATAAAATTGAAGGCTTAAAATTGATGTGTAGTGGCTTCACGTTAAAAATTGAAAAAGTAAAAACTGAGAATGATTTAAGTAAAGGTTAGCATGAGCAGCGCACAATGGCACCAGTTTCTTCAAAATTCAGCCACACAATATCCACTAAGGGACATTTCACCATTGTTGATAGACGAAACCACTCTCTGCGACCTATCTCATCTAGGGTTGCTGCAAATACAAGGTGCTGATGCGCTTACTTTTCTGCAAGGTCAGGTTACTAATGACGTTAAACAGCTAGATGGTCACCATGCACATTACACCGGCTACTGCAATCCAAAAGGTCGCATGCTGGCTCTGTTTCTAGCATTCTCACTTCATGACCGCTTGCATCTGCAAATGCCTAAAGAACTCACGGAATCAATTACCAAGCGCCTCAAGATGTACGTCATGCGCAGCAAGGTTGAAATTCAGGACGTCAGTGACACGATCATCAAATTCGGCTTAAACGGCCCCCATGCCCCTGAACTGCTCGGAAATCTATTTTCACAAGTTCCGCAAAACAACTATGAATTGGTCGCCACGAAAAACGCAACCCTCTTAAAACTGCCCGGCAATCAACCTCGATTTGAGATATTGACTGACATTGCCAATGCCCCAGCCATTTGGAATACTTTAACGCAACAGGCCAAGCCTGTTGGCGCTACATACTGGGAATGGCTGGAAATTCAGGCCGGCATCCCAGATGTAACCATGCCCACACAGGAAGAATTCGTACCGCAAATGCTTAATCTGGATCTATTAGGCGGCATTAACTTCAAAAAAGGCTGCTACACCGGACAGGAGATTGTTGCCCGCACCCATTATTTAGGCGCGGTAAAGCGTCGCACCCACCTCGCACATATCGGCGCTGAAGTACAACCTGCTGTGGGCACTGACGTTCATAATGCGCAGAACTCAGTCGTCGGTAAAATCGTCAGAAGTGCAAGCGCCCCCGCGGGCGGATTTGATGTACTCGCGGAAATCCGCCTGGAAAGTCTGGAGAGTGAGCAACTGACAGTGAACGGCACAACACTGGAATTACAGCCCTTACCTTATGCGCTCAAATCTGAATCAACCACCTGATTTAGGTTTTTCCTGGAGAGTTGAGGCTGGTGCCTGAGGAATAAGTTGCACTGTAGGCAAGGACTGAACTGTGGGTAATGGCTGATCTACCACCTGATAAAACACTTCATCCGATTTAATCATGCCCAGATCACTACGTGCACGCTCTTCAATCGCCGCCTTTCCGCTCTTTAAATCGCGTACTTCTGCATCCAGTGCGTCATTACGCGCTTTGATGGCGATATTTTTTTCCTGCTGTGCGGCAACCTGACGATTGAGATCCCACACGCGCAACCAGCTACCTTTACCTAGCCACAGCGGATACTGCAGCAGGGCAATGAGCGTCACAAAAATAAGCGTGAGGGCTTTCAATTTTAATGTTTACGGTTGATTCCAATTGCATTCGAATTGAGACTAGGCGCATGCGCAAAGACAGTGCAATTAGCACGGCAAGCACATGCAACAACGTATCGGTTCGAATGCAAACTGGAATTATTTAAATAATTGATAAAACGCGGCTTTACCTGCGTAGCTGGTTGCATCACCCAATTCTTCTTCAATGCGTAATAATTGGTTGTACTTGGCGATACGCTCGGAGCGGCAGAGTGAACCGGTTTTAATTTGCAATGCGTTAGTTGCCACAGCAATATCGGCAATGGTGCTATCTTCTGTTTCACCAGAGCGATGCGACACCACAGCGGTATAACCTGCGCGTTTTGCCATTTCAATGGTTTGGAAAGTCTCGGTCAAAGTACCAATTTGATTCACTTTGATTAACACTGAGTTGGCGACACCGCGCTGAATACCTTCACGCAGGATTTTAGTATTGGTCACGAACAAGTCATCACCCACCAACTGTGTCGTTTTACCTAAACGCTTGGTCAGAATATCCCAACCATCCCAATCAAACTCACCCATACCATCTTCAATGCTGATAATTGGGTATTTGTCACACCAGGTTGCCAAATAATCAGTGAACTGTGCTGAAGTCAGTGCCAGACCTTCTGATTCCAGATGGTAGCGGCCATCTTTGTAAAATTCGGTACTTGCACAGTCCAAGCCTAAAAACACGTCGCGACCCGGCTCGTAACCTGCATCTGAAATCGCCTCCAAAATGTACTGAATTGCTGATTCATTTGAAGGCAGATTTGGTGCAAAGCCGCCTTCATCACCCACTGTCGTTGCCAAGCCTTTTTTATGCAGCGTTTTCTTTAGCGCATGAAACACCTCGGCACCGCAACGAATCGCTTCGCGGAATGTAGGCAAGCCAGCCGGAATAATCATAAATTCCTGCATATCCACACTGTTGTCAGCATGCGCACCACCGTTGATGATGTTCATCATCGGGGTTGGCAATTGCATAGAACCTGAACCGCCTAAATAACGGTAAAGCGGCAAGCCTGATTCTTCAGCCGCTGCGCGGGCGCAAGCCATAGATACCGCCAGAATCGCATTAGCGCCTAAACGGTCTTTGTTTTCCGTGCCATCCAGCTCAATCAAAGTCTTATCGATAAAACTCTGTTCTTCCGCATCCAAGCCAATAATCGCTTCGGTGATTTCAGTATTTACGTTTTCAACGGCTTGCAATACACCCTTGCCTAAATAACGGTCTTTATCGCCATCACGCAGTTCTACCGCTTCTTTAGCACCGGTAGATGCACCAGAAGGCACTGCTGCGCGACCAATCACACCGCTTTCAAGCAACACATCCGCTTCCACTGTTGGGTTACCGCGTGAGTCTAAAATTTCGCGGGCGATAATATCTACAATTGCACTCATTACTTTCTCCTCAATTCAATTGATTTTTTATAGCCACAGGGAGTCCAGAGAAAAACCCAAAACCATTACACAAATTAACATTCACATGCTTTAAATTGTTTTTGTTTTTGACTTTCTCGGTGTGCTCTGCGCCCTCTGTGGCTAGTATTTATAAAGTACTTTCAATAAAACCTGCTTTTTTCACTAACCTGTCCAAATCCACCAACACCTCCAGCAAATCTTTCATTTTGTGCAATGGCCATGCGTTCGGGCCATCTGACAAGGCTTTGGCCGGGTCTGGGTGCGTTTCCATGAAGATGCCGGCAATACCGCTGGCTACCGCTGCGCGTGCCAGCACCGGCACATGCTCGCGCTGACCGCCGCTCTTGTCACCCTGACCGCCAGGCTGCTGTACAGAATGCGTCGCATCAAACACGACCGGGCAATTGGTTTCGCGCATGATCGCCAAGCCGCGCATATCTGAAACCAGTGTGTTATACCCAAATGAAACGCCACGCTCACACACCATGATATTGTCTGCACCGCCGTTGGCCTCTTTAGCCTTTTGCACCACGTTCTTCATATCGCCCGGCGCCATGAACTGACCTTTTTTGATATTCACCGGTTTGCCGGATTTGGCACAAGCAGTGATAAAGTCGGTCTGGCGGCATAAAAATGCCGGGGTCTGCAATGCATCTACCACGGCGGCCACATACGGTACCTGCTCTTCAGTATGCACGTCTGTCAGAATAGGCACACCAATCTGGCTACGCACTTTATCCAGTATTTTCAAACCCTGTTCCATGCCAAAACCACGAAAGGTTTTGTTCGAGCTGCGGTTGGCTTTGTCGTATGAAGATTTGTAGATAAACGGGATATTCAGCGCCGCCGCTATTTCCTTGAGTTGTCCAGCCGTGTCAATCGCCATCTGCTCTGACTCGATGACGCAAGGCCCCGCAATTAAAAACAAGGGATGCTCAAGCCCCACATCAAAGTTACATAATTTCATTTAATAACCTTCTTATTTAGCCACGAATGGCGTATTTTTTGCTACAGAGCACACAGAGTTCACAGAAAAACCCCCATCAAAATACAACTTTAATACATGCTTTAAAATTGATTCCTTGTTTTTGACTTTCTCTGAGGACTCTGTGCCCTCTGTGGCTGTTTTATGATTTTTTGTTCGCCAATGCCGCTTTGACGTATGCAGTAAACAACGGGTGCCCGGCACGCGGGTTAGAAGTGAACTCCGGGTGGAACTGGCAAGCAACAAACCACGGGTGTACATTCTGCGGCAACTCGATCATCTCGCACAGATCTTCTGTCGGCGTTCTCGCTGAAACCACCAGACCAGCGGCTTTTAGTTGCTCCACATAATGATTATTCACTTCATAGCGATGGCGATGACGCTCATTCACCTGCGCGCCATAAATGCTGGCAGCCAGCGTATTCGGCACGACTGGACAGCTTTGCGCACCTAAACGCATGGTGCCACCAAGGTCAGAATTTTCATCCCGCTTTTCAATATTACCGGACGCGTCCTGCCACTCATCAATTAAACCGATGAGTTTATGTGTTGCATCAGGATTAAACTCAGTACTGTTTGCATCATTTAAGCCGGCGACATGGCGCGCAAACTCAATGACTGCCAATTGCATGCCCAAACAAATACCCAAATACGGTATTTTATTTTCACGTGCGTACTGAATAGCCGCAATTTTCCCCTCGGTACCGCGCTTACCAAAGCCGCCAGGCACTAAAATCGCGTCCATGCCATGTAAGGCATCCGTGCCGTTTTGCTCTATATTTTCAGAGTCGATGTAATGAATTTTAACTTTTGATTCCGTATGAATCCCCGCGTGGATCAAGGCTTCAGTCAGAGACTTGTAAGACTCGGTCAAATCCACATATTTGCCAACAAACGCGATATTCACCAGATGCTTAGGGTGTGCAAGTGCGTGAGTGATGTTATTCCAGCTTGATAGATCCGCTGCTTTGGCCAAAATATTAAGTTTATGGCAAACGATTTCATCCAACATCTGCTCGTGTAGCAGACACGGAATTTTATAAATTGAATCCGCATCAATTGCGCTAATGACCGCTTCAGAGGCTACATTGGTAAATAAGGCAATTTTGCTGCGCTCTTCTTCCGGAATATCACGGTCAGCACGACACAATAAAATATCCGGCTGAATGCCAATCTCGCGTAACTCTTTTACCGAGTGCTGTGTCGGTTTGGTTTTAAGTTCCCCTGCAGTTGGAATCCAGGGTAATAATGTCAAATGGATGTAGCAGCTATTGTTTCTACCACCTTCAAAACCCATCTGACGAATCGCCTCAAGAAATGGCAGTGATTCAATGTCGCCTACCGTGCCACCCACTTCAACAATGGCAACATCAGCGCCTTCAGCGCCCCGCTTCACATGCGCCTTGATTTCATCAGTGATGTGTGGAATCACCTGTACCGTTTTGCCTAAATACTCACCACGACGTTCTTTTTTGATCACTGTTTCGTAAATCTGACCCGCTGTGAAGTTGTTGCGCTTACCCATGCGCTGACTAATAAAACGCTCATAATGACCCAAATCAAGATCAGTCTCTGCGCCATCGTCAGTCACAAATACCTCGCCATGCTGAAATGGGCTCATAGTGCCAGGATCAACGTTGATATAAGGATCCAGTTTCAGCATGGTCACTTTAATACCACGTGATTCCAGAATTGCGCCAAGACTGGCGGCAGCGATACCTTTACCCAGAGAGGAAACAACACCGCCAGTTACGAATACATATTTAGTCATGGGAAAGGCACTTAAAATTATTGTTGCAGACGGGAATCTATTTTACTTTAAAGCCCCGGCAACACCAAATAAAAACTGACAATTAGGCTTGATCATACGCTTAAGGAAACACTGATTAAATCACCATGAGCCACGTTGCGAATAAATTTGTGATGATTGCGAGGCGTGCGACGCAGGTCGTAGTTATTCTACGAAGCCAAGGAACACACATACGTAAGCGCACAAATTTATCGCAACCCTGATGGGCACAGAGTTTGCGGGCGGTCTGCGGTGTTAGGCTCCTCGTCAAGGGAATAACCATTAACCTCGTCGCCTGTCTAGCATCCCATCCCGCAAACCTCTTGTGCGTGGTCATGAGGATTTAATCAGTGTTTCCTTAAGCCTTTTTTGCCCACGCGCCATAATTCTTGAACTTCTCCTGCACCTCCAGCATCTCCTGCTGATTCAGAATATGTGGCTCACCAACCTGCAACGCACGCAGATATTGCTCGCATAACGTTTCAACTTCTTGAGTGATATTCAGTGCTTTTTCCAATGTTTCGCCTATTGCAATCATGCCATGATTTGCCAGCAAGCAGGCCTGGCGGTCTTGCAGTGCGAGTAAGGCATAGTCTGACAATTGCTGACTACCAAACAGGGCATAGGGGGCACAACGGACACTGTCTCCGCCTGCTAACGCAATCATGTAATGAAAAGCGGGCAGATCCAGCCGCAGCGTACTTAAAGTGGTGGCAAACATGCTATGGATGTGAATCACAGCATTAGCCTCCGGTCTGTGTTGCAGAATATCCAAATGGAATCGCCATTCGCTGGATGGTTGACGACTCCCGGTCGCATTGCCGGCAAAATCCATCCATACCATATCAGCAGGCGTCATTTTATTCACCGTCATGCCGGATGGTGTGATTAAAAAGCCTGCCTGCCCTGCTCCACCATGCGCTCGTACACTTACGTTGCCTGAAGTGCCTCGGTTCAAGCCTGAATGACAGAGCTGCTGGCTGATTGTTAATAGTTGCTCACGGGCGTTTTGTAGCATTTTTTATCTTTTCATTCTATTCAGTTGATGTGGCGCAAAAACCCCTTGCTCGGTAATAATGCCCGTGACCAATCTTGCCGGCGTGACATCAAACGCGGGATTCGCCACTTTTGTGCCTTGTGGCAAAATGTTGACGGTAGCAATGGTGCCATTAGCCAGCTTGCCACTCATCCACGCCAGCTCTTCTGCATCGCGCTCTTCTATCTCAATTTGTTGAAACCCGTCAGTCATCGTCCAGTCAATCGTTGGCGATGGCACCGCGGCGTAAAAGGGAACTTGATGCCCTAGTGTTGAGCTATCAAAAGCCGCGAGTGCTTTTAAGTAGGTGCCAATTTTATTGCATACATCCCCGCTAGCCGTCACACGGTCAGCGCCAACGATCACCATGTCCACTTTACCCTGCTGCATTAAATGCCCGCCGGCATTATCGCTAATGACCGTATGTGGCACGCCATGCTGACCCAACTCCCATGCAGTAAGGCTCGCACCCTGATTGCGTGGGCGAGTCTCTCCCACCCACACGTGCACATCAAGCCCCGCGTTATGCGCCGCATAAATCGGCGCCAGCGCCGTACCAAAATCCACAGTCGCCAACCACCCTGCATTGCAATGCGTAAGAATGTTGATGGTACGAGATTTTTTGTAATGCACTTCTCGAATTAAATCCAGGCCATGTGTACCAATTGCCTGATTCAGCAATACGTCTTCATCGCAAATCAACGCCGCCTCTGCCCATGCCGTCTGTAATCTATCCTCAACCGGTAGTGGTAGCAACCTGTTCAGCATGCGCTGCACTGCCCACCTTAAATTAACTGCCGTAGGACGACTTTGTATCAACAGCTTGGCTGACTCCGCCAAATGATGGTCACTGCCGTCTTGCTGCACAGCCAGCGCAACCCCATAAGCCGCTGCCGCACCTATCAATGGCGCACCACGCACCTGCATGGTTTTAATCGCCATGATCATCTGCGGTAAGTCACGCACTTGTGCAATTTCAAACACATGCGGCAACTTCGTTTGATCGATGATTTCTACTGTTCTGCCCGCAGCACTAGAGTTAGGCCAAATAGTACGATACTGCTGTTGATTGACTAACATAAAATTAACTTACACCCATTAAAAAAACCGCTCATTTGATAAAAAAATAACAAATTTAGCCGTTGACTTTTGAGATGCTCCCAAATATTAAAAATACTCCCCACATTATCTGTGGATAACTTTGTGAATAACTGCGACTTGAAAATGTAACATGCCAATTTATAAGGGGTTTTTCTAATCGCTTAATTTTTAATCTAATATTTTATCAATACAAATCAATAGGTTACAAAACACCCTTTGATTGATAAGGGTTTTTACGTATAGTTAAAGTGCTGCTTTAACTGGTGTGCATAACTCAGCTAATTTTGGCAAAACTTTTAAGGCATTAGCACTAGTTACATCAAGCACTTGCGCCATATTTACCCGCCTTAAATCAGCTAAAACCTGTGCGATTCCGGGCAGTTCCAATGGGCTATTTCTGCCTTCAGCCCCCACCCATTTTGGTGGAATATCAGGCGCATCCGTTTCCAGCACCAACGATTCAAGCGGCAGTTTGGTGGCGAGTTCCCGTATTTTTAATGCGCGGTCATAGGTCATAGCACCACCAAATCCAAGTTTGAATCCTAGCGCGATAAACTGCTCTGCTTGCTGAAAGCTACCATTAAACGCATGAGCAATGCCCCCAACCACCGGATAACGACGCAAGGTTTTCAATATATCATCCACAGCATGGCGCACGTGCAACAACACCGGCAAATTACATTGCTTGGCAATTTTAAGTTGTTCGGTAAAAAAATAAATCTGGCGTGCGGCATTTTCAGGGTTGGTTCTAGGGTTTGTCACAAAATAATCCAGACCAATTTCACCAATCGCCACCGGATGATTGTTTTGCACGTAGGTTTTGAGCGTTTCCAGGTCATTAGCAGAGGCTTTATCCACATACAGTGGATGAACACCCAGCGCGTAAGCGCAATGTTGATATTGATTGCTTAGGGTAATGACAGCATCGAAGTTATCGCGCGCCACAGCGGGAATAACCATGCAAGACACACCACGCTGCAAGGCCTGTACCGCAACATTATCACGATCTGCATCAAACTCAGCAGCATCAAGATGGCAATGGGTATCAATCAGCATATATAGCTACCCCCCTAAAACCGCAAGTTCAAGCCACAGAGACTCTGTGGCTAACTACTTTTTATAGGTTAACGTTAATTAACCGGCTTTGCGCGTAAACGAATATCGCGCCCTAGTTGGCGCACATCCACCACCTGCAGCTCTGTGGCTTGCTGCATTTCAGTGAGTTCCGGCATTGCAAACATCGCCTTTGCATCTGCGCCCATCAGTTTTGGCGCATAGTAAAAAATGAATTCATCAATCAAATGGGCGTGGAGTAACGCCCCGTTAAGCCCCTGCCCAGCCTCTACCAGCACCTCATTAACGTCACGCAGTGCCAGATGGGTCAATAAGGCTTTTAAGTCAACACGATGATTTGCATCAGGCAACTGAATCAACTCTGCACCGGCAGCCTTTAAGGTTTCGGCTTGGTTGTCTGCGTCTTGTGCATAAACAATCAACACCGGGCTGACTTTTAGCATGGTAGCGTCCAGCATTTTACAATCTGCGGGCGTTTGTAAACGGCTATCCACGATCACCCGTAATGGCTGACGTGATGTATGGTCTAAACGCACCGTCATACTAGGATTATCTGCCAACACCGACCCGATCCCCGTCACGATAGCGCACGATTGCGCCCGCCAATGCTGTACATCCAGCCTGGCGGCTTCGCCGGTAATCCACTGACTCTTACCATTGTTGAGTGCAGTACGACCATCCAGACTTGCCGCAACTTTACTTCGCACATAAGGCAAGCCGCGCGTCATGCGTGAAATAAACCCCGGGTTAAGTGCGACCGCCTCTTTCTCTAGCACCCCCACCACCACCTCAATATTTTGCGCCCGTAAAGCCGTGATACCACGCCCGGCCACTAGCGGGTTAGGATCTTGCATTGCAACAATTACACGCTTGGGTTCAGCCGCCATCACCCTTTGTACACAAGGCGGCGTTTTGCCAAAGTGACTACATGGCTCCAGGGTCACATAAATGTCAGCCCCTTTTGCCAGTTCACCGGCTTGCTGCAGCGCAAACACCTCGGCATGTGGTTCACCTGCTTTTAAATGCGCCCCTTGCCCCACTATTTGATTGTTTTTAACGATGACACAGCCGACACGCGGATTAGGAGAAGTGGTATATAAACCCTGCTCTGCCAGGCGCAAGGCATAAGCCATCCACTGGAAATCTATACTAGCAGGCACCTTAATAGAAGTCCCCATGAGTCAATCTAATGCGATGAAATTCGACTATTGATTAGCCGATCGTGTTCATCAAAAAATATAAGCAGGCCATGATAGGCATGCATGCACTTGCCCAAATCATATTCAATCACATTTTTTTCTTCAAGCGACGGGCGCCCCAACAAAATGGTTACTGCCTCACGCTCAACACCTCGCGTCAAAATGTTTTGACGTAAATCATGGGCCATATCGCCACGCTTACACTCGTTTTGTGTATTGGTTGCGAGCTGTATCCATTTGACTTGGTCAAATTTATCGTCATTGAAAACAATTTCATCTTTGAACGCCCACCAGCCAAAAAATACAATCGTCACGATCAATGTCAATATTGCAAAAGCGATGGATGCTATTTTCACCAACTTCATATGCTTTCCTAATTAGTCTAAATCCCGAATGACATCATTAAAATCACCCACATCAGAAAAACTGCGATATACCGATGCAAAACGAATATAAGCCACTTTATCCATCATCTTGAGCTCATGCATGACCATTTCGCCCAAATCTCTGGTAGAAACTTCACGGTCACCTCGCGCCAAAGTTTTTTGAGTAATACGATTTAGCGCGTTATCTACATACCCGGTGGGTACCGGGCGCTTGTGCAATGCACGTGTAAATGACAGCCGCAGTTTTTCGCGATTAAACTCCTCGCGCGTACCGTTTTGCTTCACGATTTGCGGCAGGTGTAACTCTGCGGTTTCGTAAGTAGTAAAGCGCTTATCACATGCCCCACATTTGCGACGACGCCGAATGGAATCACCTTCATCATTGACGCGGGAGTCAATGACCTGGGTGTCATCAGTACCACAAAAGGGGCATTTCATATGGAGGGACTGGGGGCTAGGGGCTGGGGGCTAAGGGCATAAATGCCCGTCATGCGTATGCACCACCAAGCAGACAAGGGGGCTAGGAGCTGGGAACTAGGGGCAGAGATGCCCTTGTCACTGCATTGAATAAGCATGGCTAGATACTGATAAAAAATATATTGCGACATTTGCACCCCCAATTAAATCCCTAATCCCTAATCCCTAGCCCCTCATTTCCCATACACCGGAAAGCGTGCCGTCAGCGCATGCACTTTTGCTTTAGTCGCGGCAATAACCGCTTCATCGGCCGGATTATCCAGCACATCAGCAATCAAATTCGCCACCAGCCTTGCTTCCTCTGCTTGAAAGCCACGGGTGGTAATGGCTGGCGCACCAATACGAATGCCTGATGTCACAAATGGGCTTTCAGGGTCATTGGGAATTGCATTTTTATTCACCGTAATATGCGCCAAACCCAGTGCCGCATCAGCCGCTTTGCCGGTTAAGCCTTTTGGACGCAAGTCCACCAAGAACATATGCGATTCCGTGCGACCTGAAATAATACGCAAGCCACGGCTGGCAAGGGTTTCTGCCATGACTTGCGCATTTTCAAGCACTTGCGCCTGATAGGTTTTGAATGATGGCTGTGCAGCCTCTAAAAACGCCGTGGCTTTTGCCGCAATCACGTGCATCAATGGCCCACCTTGCAAACTTGGAAACACATTTGAATTGATTGATTTCTCAAACTCGGCTTTGGCTAAAATAATGCCACCACGCGGACCACGTAAAGTTTTATGCGTGGTGGATGTCACAAAATCCGCATGCGGTACCGGGTTGGGATAAACACCGGCAGCAATCAAACCTGAGTAATGCGCCATATCCACCATAAAATAGGCACCGACTTTTTTCGCGATTTCAGCCATACGCGCCCAATCAAAACGCAAGGCATAAGCTGACGCCCCACCAATCAACAGCTTAGGTTTACATTCCAGCGCAATACGCTCCATTTCATCGTAATCGATTTCCTCTTTATCATTCAAACCATACGGCACGATATTAAACAACTTGCCAGAAAGGTTGGCTGGTGAACCATGCGTTAAATGCCCGCCATGACCCAAATTCATCCCCATCACGGTATCACCCGGTTTAAGAATTGAAAAGTAAACCGCCTGATTCGCCTGTGAGCCTGAATGCGGCTGCACATTGGCATATTCTGCGCCATACAGTGCCTTTAAGCGGTCTATGGCTAATTGTTCTACCTGGTCCACAAACTCACAGCCACCGTAAAAACGCTTGCCCGGGTAACCTTCCGCGTATTTATTAGTGAGCTGAGAGCCTTGCGCTTGCATGACCGCAGGGCTGGTGTAGTTTTCAGAAGCAATCAGCTCGATATGCTCATGCTGACGCACCACCTCTTGCTCTATCATGCCCCATAAAGCAGGGTCGGCTTGGTTTAAGGTATTAGCGTAGTTGAATGGGGCTTGTGACATGATGTGTAGTTTTCCAAATATTTGAATAATTTTAGATAAAAGAGTCCCGCGCATTTTAACACGCCAAATCAACAAGGTTAAAATCCATGCGTGCGAGACTGACGATTTTTCAAAATGGCTGAAATCAGCCAACCTGATTTACTTTAGTGCAACCACAACACTCGGCAAAATGATAACATCATGAATTATCACAACATTTATAGCTATTCCACTAAATAATTCCGTCCCCACCCGCGCCCCTTTACCAAGTGTCGCGGGGTTTTTTTGTAACTTTTATCCCACCCACGGCGCTATAATGAGCTTCACCCAAAATAAGGAAATAGAGATGAAATGGACAGACAGCCAACCTATTGCTGAAGCCCTGTATGACAAATACCCTGACATTGACCCAAAAACCATCCGCTTTACTGATTTAATGCAATGGACCCTTACACTGGAAGGGTTTGACGACAACCCTGACAAATGTGGTGAGCGAATTTTAGAAGCTATACAACTCGCCTGGATAGACGAGGCTGAGTAAAACATACTGTGGACAAACTACTCGGTCGCTTGCAACCGGAGTTTATAGCCAATCTCAAAAATAATGACCATTAGGCATCAGGATGTCCATGAAGCTTTTTCTTTGCGATTAAATTTAATGCACTGTTGTTTCAGTCTAAATGATATACCCAGCACCGCTTATCATAAAAAACTTTGGCGCATGCGCTCAAATAAACACACCGCCGTTGCTGCACCCGCGTTCAACGATTCAACCGATCCCAGCGCAGTTTCTGCCATTGGAATGGTAATGCGTTTGGTCGCGGCTGCAATCGTTTCTTTGCGCAAACCGGCACCTTCATTACCCATCACAAAAGCGGTAGGGATTGATAAATCTTGCGCGTAAAGTGACTCGCCCTGCATGGTCGTTGCATAGCTATTGCCTTGAAAGTTTTGTAATTCAGCGATCAAATCGGCACGCTCCACAATCGGCAGCACAAACTGTGCGCCCTGCCCGCCACGCAAGGCCTTAGGTGACCATGCATCGGTGCAGCTTGTGCTCAGGTAGGCGACCTCCACCCCGGATGCAGCCGCTGTTCTTAACATACTGCCGAGATTGCCCGGGTCCTGTATGTCTTCCAGCATTAAAGCAAATGCCGAAGTTTGTGGAATGGGCAATTGCGGTATTTTTACCAACGCCAAAATGCCGCTTGCATTGGCAACCGGAGTCAGCTCAGCAAACATCAGTGTCGGCAACATCACCGTAGCAACATCCGCCAAGGCCTGGATTAAACCAGTGGCTTCTACGCTACTTTTACCTTCCGGAATAATAATTAACTCAATCCCCGCCACATCAGGCTGTCCAAAAACAGCCAGATAGGACTCTATTAAATGCACGCCATCCAGCAAAGTTTTACCCTCACTACGCCGCTCACGCGCATTATCCGCCAACTTTTTGAGTTGCTTAAAAACGGGGTTGTCGCGTGAAATGATGTGCTTAAAAGACATATGGCTATTGGGTGTGTTAAAAAATGACAGTTTAACCTGTTTTACTTGATGCAGATATAATGCGCGTATGGCTAAAAAACTCTCTATTGAACGTATCCTGCACAACCAAGGCTTTGGCTCACGCAAGTTTTGCCGCATACTGATTATCAACGAAGAAGTCACCGTGAATGGTGCATGGTGCGATGACCCGGACACCCCGTTTGATACCGAAAATTTAAGTTATACCATTAAGGGTGAGGCGTGGGATTATCATGAAAAATCGTACCTGATGCTACACAAACCCGCTAATTACGAATGCTCGCACAAAACCCAGCACCACCCTACCATTTATAGCCTGCTGCCTTTTCCGTTAGTTGAAAGAGGAGTTCAGTGCATCGGTCGCCTAGATGAAGACACCACCGGGCTGATTTTGATTTCTGACGATGGGCAATTTATCCATCGCATGAGCTCACCCAAACACAAAGTACCCAAGGTGTATGAAGTGACCTGCAAACACCCCGTGGATGCACAACAAATCGCGCATATTTTGCAAGGTGTGCAGTTGGTGGATGAGCCCGCCCCTATCGCGGCATTATCCTGCGAAAAGATCAGCGCTCATGTCATTCACATGACGCTCGCTGAAGGTAAGTATCACCAAGTAAAACGCATGGTCGCTGCAATTAGCAACCGGGTAGAAGGCTTGAAGCGCATTCAAATTGGCGAATTAAAGCTGCCTGCAGACTTAGCGGTTGGCCAATGGCGCTGGTTAAGCAAAGATGACTTGGCAAAGCTCGGTATAGCTCGATAAACCTATAAAAAGCAGTTAGCCAAGTAGGGTGGGCAGTGCGGTTCTGCCCACCACAATTGGAATCAATCGGTGGGAAAAAAAACATTGCCCACCCTACGGGGCTGGTTAAGTAAAGATGACTTGGCAAAGCTCGGTATAGAATAAAAGAAGCGGCTATAGTCAGCGTATAATATGCGCTATTTTACAATTCTGGTTTTAGTTAAGTGATATCACCCATGCACATTACCACCCGCCTTGAGTTTGATGCCGGACACCGCATCCCCAATCATAAAAGTCAATGTAAAAATTTACATGGGCATCGCTATGCAATGGAAATCACCCTGTCCGGCGATATCATCACGCAGGAGAATGCATCTGAAAACGGCATGGTGATGGACTTTTCAGATGTGAAAGCTATCGCTAAAAAAGCCGTGATTGATGTGTGGGATCATGCCTTTTTGGTCTATCAACATGACTCAGAAGTGTTGAATTTTCTGAATACGCTCCCCAACCATAAAACCGTCATATTCCCGACTGTCCCCACCGCAGAGAACATGGCGTCAGAAGCTTTTAAAATACTCAAAGCCAGATATCAGGATACGTTTGGCAACCATTTAAAATTGGAAAAAGTGCGTTTGTATGAAACGCCCAATAGCTGGGCGGATGCGCTAGGCTAATAATTAGTTAGCATCCAGCGCTTGCAGTTCAGCGATTAAAGCATTACGCCAATCTGGCAAACTCACCGAGAAATCTCGCGCCAGTTGAGTGCAATCCAAACATGAATTAGCCGGACGTGCCGCAGGCGTTGGATACTCTTGTGTGGTAATCGCCCGGATATTTGCCGGCGTTACTTTGAGGGGATGCCATCCGTGAGCCACTTGCAAGCGCGCGTACTCTTCCACGATTGCGATGGCAAAGCCATGCCATGAGGTTTTTCCGGCATTCACTAAATGATAAGTGCCACTTGCCTCTATGGGCAATCCGCCATTTAACCTGCTCAACACGCTCAAAATAGCCTCGGCAATACTCTTGCTGCTGGTGGGTGCACCAATTTGATCGGCCACAATCCGCAGCTCATCACGCTCGGCTGCCAGGCGTAAAATCGTTTTAAGAAAATTCCTGCCATAGGCGCCATACACCCAAGACGTACGAAAAATCAAATGCGGCAAGCCAACCACTCGAATTGCATCTTCACCCGCCAGTTTGCTTTTGCCATAAACACTTAATGGCTCGGTCTCATCTTCTTCAGTATAAGCGCCTGATTTCGCCCCCGAATAGACATAATCAGTAGAAAAATGAATCAGCCCGGCGCCGATTTTAGCCGCCTCTTCTGCCAGTACTTGCGGTGCTGTCGCATTGATTGCGTAAGCTAATTCATGCTCTGCTTCCGCCTTATCCACTGCGGTGTACGCGGCCGGATTGATGATTAAATCAGGCTGCAACGTCCGCACCGCATCACGTATC
Source organism: Methylotenera oryzisoli (assembly GCA_945872425.1). GTDB lineage: Bacteria > Pseudomonadota > Gammaproteobacteria > Burkholderiales > Methylophilaceae > Methylotenera > Methylotenera oryzisoli_C. The sequence continues at coordinate 63,651 of CAMBZE010000001.1, forward strand.
TGATCATGATTAGTCAAATCGAGTTGCGCCCTATCCAGACCGATCACAACTCCGGAAAATAAGGCCTCTTTTGAAAACGCCTGTTTTAGGGCGTGACCAACTTGCCCATTGATACCTGTCAGTAATATTTTTTTGTACATGAAAATGGCGAGGCAATTAAATTAACAAGCAGCCTCAAAAACATCTGCCTGTGATAAATCCAAACCCACTTTATCTTTGGCTGACAATATTGGTTCGGCTAATAATGGCCACTCTATCCCTATAGTCGGGTCATCCCAACGCACACAGCGCTCATGTTGCGGTGCATAGTAGTCTGTGGTTTTGTACAAAAACTCGGTGTCGTTTTTCAGCACTAAAAATCCATGCGCAAACCCTGCTGGCACCCACATTTGGCGCTTATTCTCGGCAGACAGTATTGCACCCACCCATTGCCCAAAGGTAGCCGATTGCCGGCGCAAATCTACAACCACATCAAACACTTCCCCCGCCGTCACCCGCACTAGCTTGCCTTGCGGTTGCTGAATTTGGTAATGCAAACCACGCAACACATTGGCGGCAGATTTTGAATGGTTATCTTGTACAAAACGTGCTTTTACCCCGGTTAACTTTTCAAAAGTTTGCTCATTAAAACTCTCAAAAAAGAAACCTCGGTCATCACCAAATACTTTGGGTTCTAAAATCAGCACTTCCGGAATCGCGGTTGGAATTACCTGCATTAAAACACCTGCTCACTCAATAGCATTTTTAGATATTGACCATAGCCATTTTTAATATATTTATTTGCCAGCTTATCCAAGGCTGCCGCATCAATAAATTGCATCCGATAGGAAATTTCTTCCGGGCAGGCTATTTTCAAGCCCTGACGTTTTTCTATGGTTTCAATAAATGCAGAGGCCTCCAATAACGACTCGTGCGTACCGGTATCCAGCCAAGCGATGCCACGCCCCATCACCTCTACTTGCAAATCACCGCTTTGCAGATACGCCCGATTGACATCGGTAATTTCAAGTTCGCCGCGTACTGATGGTTTGAGTTGTGCGGCAATATCAATCACTCGATTGTCGTAAAAATATAAACCGGTGACCGCATATCTGGATTTAGGCGCTTCAGGTTTTTCTTCCAAACTGATGGCCTGACCTTGCGCATTAAATTCAACCACCCCATAACGTTCAGGGTCGCGCACTGGATAAGCAAACACGGTCGCCCCCTTGGTGCGCCTGGCAGCGGCTTGCGTCTTGATTGCCAGCTCATTCCCATAAAATATATTGTCACCTAACACCAAGGCACAACTGTCATCGCCGATAAAGTCCTTACCAATGATAAAAGCTTGGGCAAGCCCATCCGGTGACGGCTGTACGGCATATTGAATCGAGATGCCCCACTGACTGCCATCGCCCAATAATTGCTGAAAACGGGGCGTGTCTTCAGGGGTAGAGATCAGCAACACCTCGCGAATCCCCGCCAACATCAAGGTAGTCAGCGGATAATAAATCATCGGCTTGTCATAGACTGGCAGCAACTGCTTGGAGACCACCTGCGTGACCGGATAAAGTCGCGTACCTGAGCCACCCGCTAAAATAATGCCTTTCATGCCATTTCCTCGCCACGCTCTGTGTAGTGTTTTGAAACCCAGTGACGGTAATCGCCACTGGCAACGTTGTTAACCCAGCCCTGATGTTCTAAATACCAGTTTACGGTTTTCTCTATGCCTGACTCAAAGGTTTCCTGCGGTTTCCAGCCTAAATCACGCGCTATTTTGCTGGCATCAATGGCATAACGTTGATCATGCCCCAGTCGATCTTGCACAAAGGCAATTTGATCGGCATACGATTTACCATCCGCACGCGGTTTTTTGCTATCCAGCATCCGGCACAGTGTTCTTACCACGTCAATATTCGGCTTTTCATTCCAGCCGCCCACGTTGTACACCTCACCCACCTTGCCTGCCTCCAAAACACGGCGTATCGCCGCACAATGATCTTCCACAAACAGCCAATCTCGCACTTGCAGCCCATTGCCGTAAATAGGCAACGGTTTTCCTGCTAATGCGTTATGAATAACCAACGGTATCAACTTTTCCGGAAAGTGATAGGGTCCGTAATTATTCGAGCAGTTTGTCGTCAGTGTTGGCAAGCCGTAAGTATGATGATAAGCACGTACCAAATGGTCTGAAGCCGCCTTGGAAGCTGAATAGGGACTATTGGGCGCATAAGCGGTTGTTTCAGTAAATGCGGCATCGTTTTTACCGAGCGAGCCATAGACTTCATCGGTGGAAACGTGCAAAAAACGAAAAGCTTGCTGATTCTCCGCACTCAAATTACCCCAGTATGCACGTACGGCTTCCAATAAATGAAAGGTGCCGACCACATTGGTTTGAATGAAATCTTCGGGGCCATGAATGGAGCGATCCACGTGGCTTTCTGCCGCAAAGTTCACCACGGCATAGGGTTGGTGCTCTGCTAAAAGTTGGGCAACTAAAGCTTGATCGCTAATATCACCCTGCACAAATATATGATGCGGATTGTGCTCGAGTGTCGTCAAATTTTCCAAATTCCCCGCGTAGGTCAATTTGTCCAGATTAACCACGGTCCCCAAGCTTTGATTGAGCCAGGTCAATACAAAATTAGCACCGATAAAACCGGCACCGCCGGTGACAACAATTGTTTTATTCACGACTGACCCTTTAATGTTCCAGCGTATTCCATACACAGTTTCCTGATTTGGCGAGCGATGCTAGGTAATCTTCATGTGCAGAAATCTCTGCTGAATTGGCAAGTTTAACTAACAATGGCGCATTGCTACGCGGCTTATCCTCAAGATTATTCTGATCCGGCTTATCCAATTCCATCATCAGGCTATTCTGACCGCGCGTCATGGCCATATACACATCAGCCAATAACTCAGCGTCTAACAATGCACCATGCAGGGTACGTTTTGAGTTGTCAATACCGAAATTCCGACACAAGGCATCCAGATTATTACGCTGACCAGGACGCATTTCTTTTGCCATTTTCAGGGTGTCTGTAATTTTCGCTGTAATCGCTTCTATGGATTGCAAGCCAATTAAGCCAAGCTCACTATTCAAAAAACCCACATCAAAAGGCGCGTTATGCATAATAAGCTCTGCATCTGCGATAAAAGCAATGAGCTCATTGGCAATCTCCGCAAAACGTGGCTTGTCTTGCAAAAACTCCAGCGAAATTCCATGCACCTCTTGCGCACCCGGATCAATCTCACGATCAGGTTGCAGATAATAGTGAAAATGATGCTTGGTTAAACGGCGATTCACCACCTCAACCGCCGCAATTTCAATCACGCGGTGCCCCTGAGCCGTATCTAGACCCGTAGTTTCCGTATCTAAAAATATTTGCCTCATCACTCGCGCCCCTGTTGCAAAATTTGCTCTACGCCTTTATTTGCAAGTCTGTCCGCACGCTCGTTACCTACATTACCCGCATGGCCTTTTACCCACACCCACTCTACCGTATGCTGCTGTGCCAACACATCCAAAACCCGCCATAAATCATCATTTTTCACCGGCTTTTTATCTGCGGTACGCCAGTTACGGGCTTTCCAGCCAATAATCCACTCAGAAATGCCTTTTTGCACATAAACAGAATCGGTGAACACTTTGGCATGGCATGAACGTTTTAACGCCTCCAAAGCACGAATCACCGCGGTCAATTCCATACGGTTATTGGTGGTGAGCAAATCCCCGCCAAATAATTCTTTTTCATGACCATCATAACTTATCCATGCGCCCCAGCCGCCCGGGCCTGGATTGCCCTTGCAGGCGCCATCCGCGTAAATCTCAACCAGCTGATAGTTAATTAAATTGCTGTTCGTCATTGATAAAACTTTGCATCATTATTGTTGTAAGTCAGATTATAGAACAACCGCCACTCCAAAATACTCGGCATATCTAAATATCTGACGCACTAAACACTAACTAAATTTATGCATTTATAAAAAATCCATAGCTGTTTCAAAAAAAATGCACCCATAGAGGTGCATTTTTAGGTAAATTCATTGAATAATACCGCTATTTTTTATTTCTCAGATTCGCCGCGATACGCATTCTCAAAGCGTTAAGCTTAATAAAACCACCGGCATCTTTTTGATCGTACGCACCTTTGTCATCTTCAAAGGTAGCAATGGTGGGATCAAATAGTGAATTTGTTTTGCTATCGCGCCCGGTTACAATCACGTTGCCTTTGTAGAGTTTCACCCGCACCCAGCCATTCACCGCAGTTTGCGTATGGTCTATCAGTGTCTGCAATGCCATGCGTTCTGGGCTCCACCAGTAACCGTTGTAGATCATACTGGCGTAGCGTGGCATCAAGTCATCTTTCAAGTGCGCCACTTCACGGTCCAAGGTAATAGATTCAATCGCACGGTGCGCTTTAAGCATAATCGTACCGCCCGGGGTTTCATAACAGCCACGGGATTTCATTCCTACATAGCGGTTCTCAACCAGATCCAACCGACCGATACCATGTTTGCCGCCAATTTTATTCAAGTGCGCTAATAGCTCATGCGGTTTCATGGCTTCGCCATTCAAGCTCACCGGATCACCATTCACGTACTCAATGTCCAGATATTCAGCAGCATCAGGCGCCTTTTCTGGGCTGACGCTCCAACGCCACATTGATTCTTCAGCCTCTGCCGCCGGGTTTTCCAGGTGACGGCCTTCGTATGAGATATGCAACAAGTTGGCATCCATACTGTATGGACTGCCACCTTGCTTATGCTTCATATCCACAGGGATACCATGTTGCTCAGCATAGGTCATGAGTTTTTCACGGCTTAATAAATCCCACTCGCGCCATGGAGCGATAATTTGAATATTCGGGTTTAACGCATAAGCACCCAACTCAAAACGCACCTGATCATTACCTTTACCCGTTGCACCGTGCGAAATTGCATCTGCGTTAGTTTCAGCAGCAATTTCAATTAAACGTTTTGCAATCAAAGGACGGGCGATTGAAGTGCCCAGCAAGTATTCACCTTCATACACGGTATTGGCGCGAAACATCGGGAACACAAAATCGCGCACGAATTCTTCACGCACGTCATCGATGTAAATTTCTTTCACCCCTGCAGCTTTGGCCTTGGCACGCGCAGGCTCCAACTCCTCCCCTTGCCCCAAGTCGGCAGTAAAAGTTACAACCTCACACTTATATTCGTCTTGCAGCCATTTCAGAATTACCGAGGTATCTAAACCGCCTGAATAGGCTAAAACTACTTTGTTAACTTTACTCATAATTTCCTTTTTTCATGCCATGAATGGCTTTAAAATCTAAAGACTTTTTGCCACGGAGGACACAGAGAGCGCAGAGAAAAAAGCTTAAAAACCTGATTGGATAAGCACCAGCTAAAGAATTGATGCAGTTGGATTTTGGTTTTCTCTGTGAACTCTGTGGCTATTTTTTTAAGTACTCTGTGGCTAAAAATCAAACCTTACCGAGCAGCAAGTATTCCATCAGTGCTTTTTGTGTGTGCAAACGGTTCTCAGCTTCATCCCAAACGACACTTTGCACACCATCAATCACCCCGGCTTCAACTTCTTCACCACGATGCGCTGGCAAGCAATGCATAAACAGCGCATCCTTCGCCGCAACACGCATCATGTCGCTATCTACTTGCCAATCGGCAAAGTCACGTAAGCGCTCTTCATTTTCCGCCTCAAAGCCCATGCTGGTCCACACATCCGTAGTGACCAAGTCCGCGCCCTTTGCCGCATCCATCGGGTCTGCAAACACTTCAAAGTGATTATTGCCATATAAATTGGCACGTTCCGGCTCAACTTCATAACCTGGCGGTGTTGATACATGCACGTTAAAATCCAGTACTTCTGCGGCTTGCAGCCAGGTGTTGCATACATTATTGCTGTCACCAATCCACGCCACCGTTTTACCTTTGATTGAGCCGCGATGCTCAATAAATGTAAAAATATCCGCCATAATCTGGCATGGGTGATACTCATTGGTCAAGCCGTTGATGACGGGTACACGTGAATTCGCCGCAAAACGCTCGATAATCTCTTGCTCAAAGGTGCGAATCATCACAATATCGCTCATGCGTGAAATCACTTGTGCGGCATCCTCAACAGGTTCTCCGCGACCCAACTGTGAATCGCGTGTATTCAGATAAATGGCTGAACCACCTAATTGCTGCATGCCGGCTTCAAACGAAAGTCGGGTGCGCGTACTCGCTTTTTCAAAAATCATGACCAAAGTGCGGTCTTGCAGCGGCCAATATTGCTGATATGACTTAAATTGATTTTTAATCCAGCGCGCACGTTCAAATACATGCTCCAACTCGTCACGATTTAAATCATTGAATTGTAAAAAATGTTTTATTGCCATAATGGTTTGGTAGCGCGGTCTTTATTGAAACCGTCTACGTTGCTAAATTAACTCGTTGTAAAATTATTTTAATTACGCTAAAAATGCTTTAATCAAAGCAGACAAACGCTGTACCAACTCTTTTGCCTCAGCTTCATTCATAATCAATGGCGGTAGCAAACGCACCACTTTATCGGCAGTCACGTTAATCAGTAATTTAGCCTCTAACGCCATTTTCACTAAATCAGCGCATGGCCGATCTAACTCAATACCAATCATTAAACCGGCATTGCGCACCACAACTACGCCTTCGGTATGTTTAAATTCCGCATTAAAACCTTCACGGATTAAATGACCGATTTTTTCAGCGTTAGCGCACAAACCTTCTTCTTCAATAATATTAAGTGTTGCCAACCCGGCCGCAGTCGCCAATGGGTTTCCACCAAAAGTGGAACCGTGCTTGCCATAGGTAAACACCTCTGCGGCTTTTCCACTAGCAACACAAGCACCGATTGGCACGCCAGAACCCAGCCCTTTGGCAAGACTCATTACATCTGGCTTAATCTTTGTGTGCTGAAAATCAAACCAGGTACCGGTACGACCAATCCCCGTCTGCACTTCATCCAGCATCAATAACCAGCCATGCGTATCACAAATTTGACGCAACGCCTCAAGGTAGGCGCCGACTTCCTTGGGGATGTTAATACCACTCTCGCCTTGCACCGGCTCAACTAACACAGCCACCACATTCTGGTGATGCAAAGCCACCTGCTTAACCGCTTCAACATCATCATAAGGTACACGGATAAAACCACTCACCAAGGGCTCAAAGCCGGCCTGCACCTTACGGTTTCCGGTAGCAGATAATGTTGCCAAAGTACGTCCATGAAATGATTGTTCCATCACAATGATTTCAGGTGTAACTATGCCTTTATTGTGTCCATAAAGCCGTGCCAACTTAATTGCAGCCTCATTGGCCTCGCAGCCGGAGTTGCAGAAAAACACCTTGTCCATGCCTGAAATTTCACACAGCTTATCTGCTAATGCTTCTTGCTCAGCAATCTGATAAATATTGGATACATGAATCAACTTGGCCGCTTGTCTGGAAATCGCATCGACCAATTTAGGATGCGCATGACCCAGACCATTCACCGCCACGCCTGCGAGCGCATCTAAATATTTTTCGCCTTGATCATCCCACAGCCAAACGCCTTCGCCCCTAACAAAGGTCACCGGCTGTCGCATATAGGTATTCATTAAATGATTTGTCATTGATCACTTTATAACTAAATTATTGTTAATTATGTTTATTTCAACATTTTCTATTTATGTAAAAACAAACGGCGACTAATGCCGCCGTTTAATGCATTAACATAAAACCTGCCTAAAATCCGACAATTAAAGGCCGATGATTGCCCGGTGTGACAACCCGTTTGCCATGAAAAATAACATTGGTATTGAAAGCATCATATTGGTACGAGATGCCAACATTGCTACGCGACGCGCCTTTGCTTTTACCTCATCACTCGCAGGCACCATACCCAATATTTTTTGTTGATTTGGCCAAATAAAAAACCAAACATTAAACAGCATGATGGTACCCAACCACGCGCCAATGCCGATTGCAGCATAACCATTACGCAATGTAAATGCATCAACAAAACCACTGCCAAGCAACCATGCGCCTGCTAGCCATGTAGCAACCGCAGACCAACGAAACCATAACAATGCGCGTGGCGCTACATGTTTAGTAATACCTACTGCCGTACCATCAGTCGCAGCATCTTTCAATGCCGGCATTTGTACAAGATTAAAATAGTAAAGCAGACCTACCCATGCGATGCCTGCAACAATGTGAGCCCAACGTGCAATTCCTGGTAGAAATTCCATGGCTATGCCCCCATCAATACGTTTTTAACAATTAAAAATAACACCAGCGTAAGCACTAAGCCAGCAACAACGGTTCCTGAAATCGAATCTAACGGATTTTTCATGCGACACATCTCCTAACCTCTAATTTTTACCTTGTTTTTTTAATCAACACCATGTGTGAGGTTAGCCTAAAACCTCAATATTGGCAAGTTTTACGGCACAATCAACCCTGATAATTCTTAAGGAATCACTTGATAAAAATAGTAATTTAAGCAAAAATCGCCATCCCTTGTAATTTTGATTGCCTATCATTTTTTATGGCATCTTTAACTTTAACTTCCCAACAGACAACTTTGACTCCTCAACTAGAAACTGACGTGCAATTACCGGTCGCTTGGTATGTTGACCCACACATTTACGCGCTTGAGCAGCAGCATCTGTTTTCCAATGCGCCGCATTATCTCGGCCACGAGCTGATGGTGCCTAATGCGGGCGATTATCATGTGCTTGATTGGACTGGTAAAGCCAAAAGTCTGGTGCATCAACCTAATGGCATTAACGCCATCAGTAACGTGTGCCGTCATCGGCAGGCGATTATGCTCAAAGGTCGCGGCCATACTAAAAATATCGTTTGCCCACTGCATCGCTGGACGTATGACTTGGAAGGCAAGTTGCTAGGCGCGCCACATTTCGACCAAAATCCTTGTTTGCATCTTGACAACAAACCCTTAAAAAACTGGCAAGGCTTGCTGTTTGATGGCAAACGCGACATTGCCAAAGATTTAGCCAAACTTGGTTGCAAGCAAGATTTTGATTTTACAGGTTACATGCTGGACCGCGTTGCAGTTGAAGAATACAACTTCAATTGGAAAACTTTTATTGAAGTATATTTAGAAGATTACCATGTTGGCCCATTTCATCCCGGTCTTAATCAGTTTGTAAATTGTGATGACCTTAACTGGGAATTCGGCACCGATTACAGCGTGCAAACCGTGGGCTTTAAGCCGTCCCTCAACAAAGCGGGTTCGCCAATCTACCAACAATGGCAACAACAGGTGGCACTTTATCACGGTGACAAAGCGCCCAAATACGGCGCAATTTGGATGGTGTACTATCCATTTCTGATGATTGAGTGGTATCCAAACGTATTAGTTGTGTCTCACATTATTCCGCGTGGCGCAGATGCCTGCACCAATGTTGTCGAGTTTTATTATCCGGAAGACATTGCCCTATTTGAGCGCGAATACGTCATTGCCCAGCAAGCCGCGTACGAAGAAACCGCTGTGGAAGATAACGATATTTGCCAACGCATGCACGATGGTCGCCACGCTTTATTCGCGCAAGGGATTGATGAGCGCGGCCCCTACCAACACCCGATGGAAACAGGTATGGAGCATTTTCATCAATGGTATCGCAACCAACTTCAGCGGCATATTGCCAACACTTGAGCCACCTCTCGACTAAACATATTGTAAGACCTTTGCACGAAACTGTTTTCTTTGCTAAAAACCACTCTAACCGTCATTCCCGCGTAACCGTAAAGGTCATCACCGCAGAATATGCCAGCTGAAGCTGGCTATTCATGCGCGATAGGCGGGAATGACGAATGTTGATGTTTTTGTTATCAATTGCTAGCCAATGTGCTTCGTGCAAAAGTCTTACATATTATCTAAGGAAACACTGATTAAATCACCATGAGCCACGTTGCGAATAAATTTGTGATGATTGCGAGGCGTGCGACGCAGGTCGTAGTTATTCTACGAAGCCAAGGAGCACAACAAAGCAAGCGCACAAATTTATCGCAACCCTGATTGGCACAGGGTTTGCGAGTGGTCTGAGGTGTTAGGCTCCTCGTCAAGGGAATAACCATTAACCTCGTCGCCTGCCTAGCATCCCATCCCGCAAACCTCATGTGCGTGGTCATGAGGATTTAATCAGTGCTTCCCTAAGCATCCAACAAGCCACTACGCATAGCAATCAATGCAATTTCTGCCGAATTATTGGCGTTGAGCTTCTGTTTGATGTTGTAAAGATGCGTCCCCACGGTGCGAGGGCTTAGAAATAAAGTGTCAGCAATTTCATTGGTGGTTTTACCTTTTGCCAACGCCATAAATACCTCAAACTCACGTGGCGACAAAACATCCACCGGGCTTTGATCGCCGGATAATTGCTGAATTGCCATTTGCTGCGCAACGCCGGCTTCCAGATATTTTTTACCTGCAGCCACCGTGCGAATAGCTTTAATCAGCTCTTCAGCCGCGCTACGCTTGGTTAAATAGCCCATTGCGCCTGCGTTTAATACGCGCTTGGGGTGCACTGAATCTTCATGCGCTGATAATACTAAAACCTTTGCAGCGCTATCTTTTGCCAAAATACGCTCAATCGACTCTAACCCGCCTATGCCGGGCATGGTGATGTCCATCACTACCACGTGCGGCTTAAATTCAACGTAACGTTGAATCGCCAGCTCGCCGTTTTCGGCCTCGGCAATGACCTTAATGTCAGCATCCATCTCTAGCAACATTTTGAATCCCATGCGCACCACGGCGTGATCATCGACTAGCATAACGTTAATTTGACTCATGTTGCTTACTTTCTCCCATCTTCGGGTTTTTACTCATATTATTGCTTAGCAAGGTACTTTAATGAATATCGCCGTGCCTTGATTCGGCGCGGATTCCATATTAAAACTGCCATGTAAAGCCTGCACCCGCTCACGCATACCAAGCAAACCAAAATGTCTGGTTTGGTCAACGGCTTCGATGTTCATGCCAATGCCATTATCTTTAATACTCAACTGCAGCTCGCCTGCAGCTGTTTTGATAAGACGGATATCAAGGGCTGTTGCCTGCGCATACTTCATGGCGTTATTGAGCGATTCTTGTACAATTCGATACAAATTGATGCTGATAGCTTCACTCAAACCCAGCAAATCACCAGACTGCAAATTTTCAGACTGCAGGTTCTCAGATAAGTAAAGTTGAATTTTAATTCCCGGATGCTGTACTTGATAGCTACTCACCATATCTTTTAAGGTTTCAGCCAAACCAAGGTTATCCAGTGCGCCTGGACGCAATTGGCGCACAATATTATGCATCCCGTCGTAAATTTGATTGGCTGCTGACACAATCACCTGTGCATTGGAGGCAATCTCAGCCATGCCGACACCCTCACTATTCGCTTTGGCTTTGTTCTCGATTCCCACCGCAAAAATTTTAACGGCAGTTACATATTGGCCGAGTTCATCGTGCAATTCACGCGCCAGGCTACGACGCTCATCTTCAATATGTTTTTGTATTAAATGCGTTAACTGGCGATTTTCTTCTAACTGACGCTCAGCAGTGAGCGATTCAGCCATGCGATTGAGGCTGTGCCCAATCCGCTCAAACTCAGGTAATGCAAACGTCGGCAGGCGCGCGGTTAAGTCGCCTTGTTCAATCCCGTTAATCGCAGTCAAAATTTGTTTAAGCGGTCGCAATGAATAGCTTAACAGCAGATACACCATCGTATTGAGCAATACAAAGAACACCAACCCAACCCACATCAATTGATTAAAACCTGACCATGCCTCACGAATGGAACCGGCAGCGCTTGATGTGACCACCAGAGTGCCATAACGAATCTTACGCTCTACCATTTCCACTTTGGGTTCTACCAGTTTTACGAACCAGTCTGGCGGATACACATCACTTTTGAAAGTTGAATCCGGCGAACGATAAAGCTCATATCCTCGATAATCGTAAAGCACAATATGGCTACTTCTTACATAACCTAATGATTCCAAAAAACTCTGTAGAACCAGATGAGTGGGCCCCATTTCCGGGTTTAATGCCGAACTCACAATCACGGTATCCAGCAACTGCACCGTTACACGACTGGCCGCCTCTACCCGCTCACGGACTGAAACGCGGGTATCATTGACCAAAATCGTCCCAACGACCAGTATAAAAGCCAGCGACAGTAAAGTAATCAGTAAATTTAAGCGAAAACGCAAGCTCATGAGTTGAAATGACGAGTTGACATGTGTAGAGTTTAACAACTTTAATCAATTCACAACATAGTGTTATTCATGAAATGAAAACATCATTCATCTTATCAGCCGCACTCGCCATACACGACAGTATTTTGAACCACGAAACAGAGCTGGAATCATTAGACCGTGCGATTGGCGATGGCGACCATTACATCAACATGAAACGTGGCGCCAGCACGATTGTTGAAATACAAGCCGAACTCGAGCCACTGACTCCAGACGCCGCACTGAATAAAATAGGGCTAAAGCTACTCAGCACTATCGGCGGCGCTTCCGGACCATTGCTGGCGAGTTTTTTTATGGGCACGGCTAAAGTCATCAAGGAAAAAGGGGATGAATCCGTGCAAACTTATGCAGCAGCTTTTGCCGCTGGAGTTGATGCCATTCGTCAACGCGGCAAGGCTGACTTAGGTGAAAAAACCATGCTGGACGTGCTGATTCCGGTTGCTCACCAATTCACCGCACTTGCCGCAGCCAATGCCGGTATCAAAGAAATTTGCATCTCGCTAATAACAACCGCAGAACATGGCATGCTCGCTACCAAGGGTTTGATTGCGACCAAAGGTCGTGCTGCCGGCTTGGGTGAACGCGCCATTGGCCATATAGACCCGGGCGCAAAAAGCTGCCAACTAATGATAGAAGCCGTGTGTAATTTGTTTTCAACCCAATAACTATAGCTATTCCAGTCAATAATCCGTCATGCCGTGCATGACACGGCATCCAGTGCCTTTAAATTGAATAATTCTAAAGCCACTAGATTCCGACCTTCGTCGGAATGACAACAAAAATAATCACCGGATTATTGACTGGAATAGCTATCAATCCAAGTTATAACGAGCAAGGACAGCAACATGAAAAAATTTATCAATAAAACCGACAATATATTGCTCGAAAGCCTGAGTGGGTTTGCAACTGCGCACAGTGATTTAGTCAGCCTCAATTTAGACCCCATTTTTTTAACCCGCAAACAAAAAGCCACTAACAAAGTGGCCATTATCTCCGGCGGCGGCTCTGGGCATGAGCCACTGCATGCAGGCTACATAGGCTACGGCATGCTGGATGCCGCCTGCCCCGGCCACGTGTTCACTTCACCGACTCCGGACCAGATGCTCGCTGCGACTGAAGCCGTACACGCAGGCAAAGGCATTCTGTTTATAGTTAAAAATTACGCAGGTGACGTGATGAACTTTGAAATGGCAGCGGAAATGCTGCCACTTGCCAATGGATTACCTATTGAAAGCGCTACCGTACTCACCAGCGATGATTGCGCCGTAATGAACAGCACCTACACCACTGGTCGCCGCGGTGTTGCCGGCACGGTGATTGTAGAGAAATGCGTAGGCAGCCTGGCTGAAACTGGCGCAGATTTACCTAGCTGCAAAGCCTTGGGCGACAAGGTGAATAGCCGCACTGCCAGCATGGGCGTGGCGCTGACCAGTTGCACCGTACCCGCTGCCGGCCGTCCTACTTTTGACATTGGTGACACAGAGCTGGAAATGGGGGTAGGTATTCACGGTGAACCTGGCCGCAGACGGGAAGCCATGCGCGAAGCCGATGCGATTGTAAAAGATGTCGTCAATGCCATTTTAGAGGCGTTGAAACCTGAACAAAATAGCGAAGCCTTGTTGCTGGTTAACGGCTTTGGCGCAACGCCGTTAATGGAACTCTATTTAATTTACAATACGGCTGCCAAATTATTTAGCCAGCATGGCATTCAAATTTCACGCTCCTTAGTGGGCAACTACACCACCGCGCTGGATATGGCGGGCGCTTCTATCACGCTATGTTTACTTGATGATGAAATCAAACAGCATTGGGATAGCCCCGTGCATACGGCGGCCTTGCGATGGGGTAAGTAAGGGAAGCACTCATTCATAAAAAAACCTGCTGCCATAACGCCGTGACCGCAGTCACATTGGTGGCGATGGCTGATAGCTCAGCGCCCAACTGCGTCGCGCCTTGCAATTTGAGCCTATGCTGCATCTGGCGATATTCTCGATAAGCTATCGCCACCTTTCCGGCCAAATCAGCATCAATCATATTGAGAGCGGCGAGTAGATTCAATAAGCCGATATTGCCGATATTTTCCGCAAGTTGCGGATAATCTGGCGCATGCCGCAACACCAGGTACTGTACTAAAAACTCCACATCAATAATGCCGCCAACGCCATGCTTGAGATCAAACAAATCGTCCTTCAAATGCTGGGCATTCCGCATTCTTTCGCGCATGGACAACACTTCTGCTTTCAGTTTTGCCGTATCGCGCTGTTGCGTCATCACTTCAACACGAATTTCATCAAAAGCGGCCCCTATGCCGCTATCGCCGGCAACAAAGCGCGCCCGTGTGATGGCTTGATGTTCCCACACCCAGGCTCTGTGGAGTTGATATTCTCTAAATGCGGCAATATGGCTCACTAGCAAGCCGCTATTGCCGTCCGGGCGTAACTGTAAATCTGTTTCATACAATAAACCCGCAGAAGTTAAACTGTTAAACCAGTTATTGATGCGTTGTGCAAAGCGCGCGTACACCTCACCCGCTTCGGGTGCGGAGTCGTCATAAAGAAAAATAATATCCAAGTCAGAGGCATAGCCAAGCTCTTTGCCGCCCAGTTTGCCGTAACCAATCACCGCAAACTTAGGGGTGGCTAAATGTTTACCGCGCACATTCGGCCAAATGGTTGTTAAAGCAACACTTAATATCAACGCCGCGAGATCACTCAGGTAATCTGATAGCGTCTCCAGCGCCAACTCGCCATTGATATCCTGTACCGCAAAGCGAAATACATTGGCATGTTTAAAGTGGCGCATCACATCCATTTGCCGCTCAATATCGCCATCCACCTCAGCTAAACGGTCAAGCAACTCATGACGCAAAGCCACAAAATCCGGCGCTGCATATAAAGTGCGTGTATCTAAAAGCTCGTCTAACAAGATGGGGTGCTGCGCTAAATAATTCGCCAACCACGGGCTGCTACTACACAATTTTACTAATAATTGCATCGCTTGCGGATGCTCTGCCAGCAACGCCATGTAACTTGCGCGACGGCAAATGCTTTCCAACAAATCCGTCACCCGCGTCAAAGTCACATCAGCGTTTTGCATTTTCGCGGCTTGCGCAATGACATGGGGCATCACCGCATCAAAGCGTTGGCGACTCAATTCCGGCAATTGCAGGTAACGGCTACTTTGATGCAAGCTATTCAAGCGGCGCAAGGTTTCCTGCGCATCGGCAAAACCAGCGCGCTGTAAAACAGCAACCGCCTCCGACTCGGCAATCACTCCGTTCCAAATGGATTTTTCAGATTCCAGCACATCTTTACTTGAATGCTCGTCATTAAAAGTAGCATCAAAGTGTTGCTGTACTTGGCTGCGATAATTATCCAGCTTGGCTAAAAAATCTGACCAGCCATAGTTTTCCTGCTGGGCAAAATTCATCGCTCTGGCAATGCGCGCTTTTGTCTCATCCGTTTTGGGTAGCTCCTGCGTTTGCGCATCTTCCACGTACATTAAGCGATGTTCCAGATGTCGAAAAAACACATAAGCTTCGCTTAATTCCGCTACAGTCTTTGCCGGCAACAAACCTTTGTTTTTTAACAAAGCCAGCACGGCTAGCGTAGGTTTGATTTGCAAACTCACATCTTGCCCGCCACGAATGAGCTGAAACACTTGCGCAATAAACTCAATTTCACGAATCCCGCCACGCCCAAGCTTGATATTGTCATGCATGCCCTTACTGTTTACATCGCGCTGAATTTGGATTTTCAAATCGCGCATACTGGCAAACGCCCCAAAATCCAGGTATTTACGGAATACGAATGGTTTAAGCAGACGCGAAACCGAATTGCCGACTGTCACTTCTCGCCCTTTAATCCAGGCGTAGCGCTCCCACTCGCGCCCATTGTTTTGATAATAATCTTCAAGTGCGTCAAGGTTACTGACCAACGCCCCCTCAGAACCAAACGGACGCAGGCGCATGTCCACACGGAACACAAATCCGTCCTCTGTAATTTCGTCAATGGCAGCAATCAGCTTTTTGGCGAGTCGGGTAAAAAAATCCTGATTGCTGATCGATTTTTCACCCTGTGTCGCCCCTTCTGATTCGTAGGCAAAAATCAGATCAATATCAGATGAAACATTCAGCTCGCCCCCCCCCAATTTACCCATACCGATCACTATCAGGCTTTGCGGATAATCGTCAGCATCTACCGGCTGCCCATAAGTATTGACCTGCCAACTGTGCAGATAATCGATCGCGCTGTTGATCACGCATTCGGCCAGATGTGAAGTGGTCTGCATCACCTCATGCAGGCCATCAAATCCAAAGCCTGCCAGCCCGTTCAAATCCCGCACGATTATGCGTGCCATTACATCGCGACGCAAAAGCCGCAGTGCCTGTTTCAAACTTGCCTCATCAACAATATTCTGCGCTACAATAAATGCTTGCATATCGTCTAACCGATACGCCTGATGCATATTTTGTAACAGATCCGACACCAGAGCCGCCTCTTTTCCAAGCATTCTTGCCAAAAACGGACTGCAACTCACGGCATGAAGCACACAGGCCTCATCGCGAGAAGGGGCGCGGTCAAGAAACAATAAATTATCGAGTGTTAGCATAATATTTTTCAGGTAGTATGATAAATTATAAACGGGTCGCAAGAATTTAAGGGTTAACTATGTCAATCGAGTCAGTTCTTCATGAAAACCGCGTTTTCGCACCAAGCGCAGACTTTGTAAAATCCGCCAACATTTCCGGCATGGCGGCGTATAACGCACTATGCGCAGAAGCCTCAGCTGATTATGAAGGCTTTTGGGCAAAACTGGCACGTGAGTTATTGATTTGGCATAAGCCGTTTACCAAAACACTGAATGAAGCCAACGCACCCTTTTACAAATGGTTTGAAGATGGCGAACTCAATGTTTCTGCCAACTGCCTCGATAGACACTTAAACACCATCCCCAACAAAGTCGCCATTATTTTTGAAGCGGATGATGGCAGCAGCAAAAACGTTACCTACAAAGCACTTTACCACCAGGTTTGTCAATTTGCCAATGGTCTGAAAAAGCTCAATCTCAACCTCGGCGACCGCGTCGTTATTTATCTGCCTATGGGCATTGAAGCCATTGTAGCGATGCAAGCCTGCGCCCGTCTGGGCTTGACTCACTCCGTCGTATTTGGCGGATTTTCTGCCAAAAGCTTATGTGAACGTATTGTTGACGCCGGCGCAAAAGCTGTCATCACCTCAGACGGTCAGTTCCGTGGCGGCAAAACCATGCCACTCAAAGCTGCTGTGGATGAAGGTATTGCCCAGGCAAAAATGGAATTTGGCTGTGACAGCATTCAAAAAGTAGTGGTTCTGAAAAAAACAGCGCTGGAAGTCACATGGAATCCTCATGATATCTGGTGGCATGACCTGATAGCAGGCGTTGCAGATACTTGCGAACCGGTGATGGTGAACGCAGAACACCCACTATTTTTACTTTACACCTCAGGCTCTACCGGCAAACCAAAAGGTGTGCAGCATAGCTCGGCGGGCTATTTACTGCACGCCATAAACACCATGCGCTGGACATTTGACATAAAAGCGGATGACATATTCTGGTGTACGGCAGACGTGGGCTGGATTACCGGTCACACCTATGTTGCCTATGGCCCACTCGCCATGGGCGCCACTCAGATTGTATTTGAAGGCATCCCTACCTATCCCAATGCTGGGCGCTTTTGGCAAACAATAGAAAAACACAAAGCGTCTATTTTCTACACCGCGCCAACGGCAATCAGGTCGCTCATTAAAGCCTCTGAAACCACGCCGGAAGTACACCCTAGAAACTACAACTTATCCAGTTTGCGTTTATTAGGCTCCGTGGGCGAACCGATCAACCCGGAAGCATGGATGTGGTACTTTGAGCAAGTGGGCGGCAGTCACTGCCCGATTGTCGATACTTTCTGGCAAACCGAAACCGGCGGCCACGTCATCACCCCGCTACCAGG
>CAMBZE010000002.1 GCA_945872425.1 Methylotenera oryzisoli
CGTTTGTCCGAAGGCTACGCCTTGAAAGCTTATGCACATCCCTGTAATGATTAATCCGCGAACACCCCAAGATTGCAATTTTTTGTGATCCATTATAAATTCCTCAAAAAAACCTACGATAATCCAATATACTCACTGTGAATAACACACCATATCAGATGAAAAGTCAAATGAATTTATCATAATCGCGTTACTTTAACCATTGCGTCAATACTGCATTATTTTCACTTGCAATATATTTATAAAATAGCTATCATAGTGGGCTTCGTATTTTGAATAGCCTTTTAGGCAACTTTTAGGAAAAAACACCGATGGCAAATACCGCACAAGCAAGAAAACGTGCTCGTCAAGCAGTTAAGCAACGTGCTCACAATGCAAGCTTGCGCTCTACTTTGCGCACAGCGATTAAAAAAATTATTAAAGCTGTAGAAGCTGGCGACAAGGCCGCTGCTACTGCTGCTTACAGCGAGAATGTAAGCGTGATTGACCGCATTGCGGACAAGCAAATCATTCACAAAAATAAAGCATCACGTCATAAAAGCCGCCTAAACGCAGCAATTAAAGCAATGGCATAATTGATTGCTTCCAGCATAAATAAAAAAGCCGAACATCTGTTCGGCTTTTTTATTGCTGTCACCTTGACCAAATGGCAACGCGCTATCTAAATAAACTAATCTGCTATCAAACTAGACCCCTATATTCAACTCTGAACGCACCTGCATTGCCTGCTTAATTGCCTCATCCCGACTTGCGTTAAGCACGGTAAAGTGACCCATTTTTCTACCATCCCGCGCCTCATGCTTGCCATACAAATGCATTTTAAGTTGCGGATTGTTCAATGCAAGTAGCCATGCCGGTTCAGCTTGATGCCCAGTTTCAGCACCATTGGACCAAATATCACCTAGGATATTCACCATCACGGCCGGGCTATGCTGACGACTGCTACCTAATGGCAAGCCGGTCATAACGCGCACCTGCTGTTCAAATTGATTGGTAATACAAGCATCAAGCGTATAGTGGCCAGAATTATGGGGGCGCGGTGCAATTTCATTGACTAATAATTCCCCGTCGCACACAAAAAACTCCACGCCTAAAACACCCGTATATTCCAACTTCTCGGCTACGCTAACTGCCAACTTTTGCGCACGGTGATTCACAGCATCGCTGCCACGTGCCGGCACAATAGAAACATCCAAAATACCATTCAGATGACTATTCTCTGCTGTAGGAAAAGTGACCGCATGTCCATTCACATCGCGCGCCAGTACTACAGAGATTTCATAATCCAGTTTCAGCATTTTTTCTAAAACACATTCTTCTTGCGAAAACTCTGCAAAAGCCTGTTTGGCTTCACTTAAATTGGCAACACGTGCTTGGCCTTTGCCATCGTAACCAAATCTTGCTACTTTAAGAATGGCGGGGTAAATATCGCTATCATCTGCAGGCAAATCTGCTTCAGCATCAATCACTGCATATGGCGCCACCGGCAAGCCCGCATTCTTGAGAAAGTTTTTTTCACTGACACGATGCTGCGCAATCGCAACACTTTGTGCAGCGGGGCGAACAGGAATGGCTTGCGCCAAAGTCTCCAACGTTGCCGCAGGCACATTTTCAAATTCGGTGGTTACTGCCTGACAAGTCTCAACAATTTGCTTTAATGCAGCGGCATCATCATATTTTGCACAAATATGCACATCTGCAATCTTACCTGCGGGGCTATTTTTATCTGGATCTAACACCGTCACTTTATAACCCATTTCATGGGCGGCAATCACAAAAAAACGACCCAACTGGCCGCCGCCTAGCATACCCAGCATGGCGGGTGGCAAAATAACTGGGTGTTGATCCAAATTCTGTTGATCTATGTGTGAATGGTTCATATATTAAACGCTATTGAAATTTTGTTTTTTTAACTGACGACTACCGATTAAAAACTACCAGTCTTCAAGGTTTGTCACTTAACTCCATGTTATGTACTTTTTCAGTTTGCTTTTTGCGATAATCGGCAAGCTGTTTCGCCAAGTCTGCATCATGATTGGCAAGTATGGAAACAGCGAACAAGCCTGCATTCGCCGCCCCCGCATCGCCAATCGCAAAGGTTGCCACCGGGATGCCTTTGGGCATTTGCACGATAGATAGCAGTGAATCCTGCCCTTGCAGATGCTTGGATGGCACAGGCACCCCTAACACCGGTAATGTGGTTTTAGCTGCCACCATACCAGGCAGGTGCGCGGCACCACCAGCACCGGCGATGATTACTTGATAGCCTTCGCCTGCGGCATTCTCGGCAAACTGAAACATTAAATCAGGGGTGCGATGTGCAGAAACAACTTTTGCTTCATAAGCTACACCAAAATCCGCTAACATTTGCGCAGCATTTTTCATTACGGGCCAGTCACTGTCTGACCCCATAATGATGGCTACTAATGGTTGATTGTTTGTCACATGCGTTCCTTTAAGCGATCTCTATATTCAAAAATTGATGACTAACACTGCGACTTCGACGCGATCTGCGTCCTACTAAAGTAAAACCAAATTGTCACGATGAATCAGCTCAGCCTCATCCACATAACCCAATATCTCGGCTATTTCCTGGCTAGATTTGCGCATAATTCTTGCCGTTTCACTTGCCGAATAGTTCACCAGGCCACGCGCGATTTCCTGACCGCTTTCATCCACGCAGGCAACTACGTCGCCGCGCTCAAAATAACCATCAACAGCTCTCACGCCGATTGGCAGCAGGCTTTTACCATCCGCTTTAAGCACTTTTACCGCCCCTGCATCTAACACTAATTTGCCTGACATACGCAAATGATCCGCAAGCCATTGTTTACGCGCAGCCGTTTTCATTTGCGTTGTTTCCAGATGCGTGCCGATTGCTTCACCGGCGCTCAATCGTACCAACACGTCTTTTTCACGCCCTGATGCAATTACGGTATGCGCGCCGCTACGCGCAGCACGTTTTGCTGCCAATATCTTGGTTAGCATACCGCCAGTACCCACACTGCTGCCAGCACCGCCCGCCATTTGCTCTAGGGCGGCATCACCGGCAGTTGCATGTTGAATAAATGTTGCATTCGAATCTTTACGTGGGTCCGCAGAATATAAGCCGCGCTGGTCAGTCAAGATAACTAAAGCATCCGCTTCGATTAAGTTGGCAACCAATGAGCCCAAAGTATCATTATCCCCAAAACGAATTTCATCCGTTACTACGGTGTCGTTTTCATTGATAATTGGAATCACCTTCATATCCAGCAAGGTACGCAAGGTGCTACGCGCGTTAAGATAGCGCTTTCTATCTACCAGATCATCATGCGTCAGCAATACCTGTGCCGTATGTAGCTGATGCTGACTAAAGCAACTCTCATACATTTGCACCAAACCCATTTGACCCACTGCGGCTGCTGCTTGCAATTCATTGACGGCTGTTGGGCGTTTTTTCCAACCCAGCCTTTGCATGCCTTCAGCCACAGCACCGCTAGAAACCAATACCACCTGCTTACCTTGCCGTGCCAATGTTGCAATTTGTGCTGCCCAGGCAGCAATTGCAACACGATCCAAACCATTACCATTATTGGTAACAAGGCTAGAGCCAACCTTGACCACAATAACTTTAGCGTTATGAACTAGAGATTTAGAATCAGATGATGTCATTCTCGGTATCTTTATTTAACAGCTTGCAGTTCAGTCGCCTTTTGTTCTTCAGCGGCGAGTTCTGCTGCTGCTCTATTTTCTTCAATATGCTGCATGATGGCGTAAGTCAGCTCTTTACAACCCAGACCGCTAATCGCTGAAATGGCAAATACACGCCCCTCCCAGCCATAGTCTTTCACAAAGGCTTTTACCACCTCTGCTGAATTTTGCAGCATATCAATTTTATTCAGCACTAGCCAGCGTGGCTTGTTATAAAGCGACTCATCATATTTTTTAAGCTCTTCAACAATCGCTTTGGCTTCATGCACCGGATCAACTGCGTCGTCAAACGGGGCAATATCCACCAAATGCAAGAGCAATGAAGTGCGCGCAAGGTGGCGCAAAAACTGATGTCCCAGACCAGCGCCTTCAGCCGCGCCCTCAATAATGCCCGGAATATCCGCAATGACAAAACTGCGCTCGGCATCTACGCGCACTACCCCTAGATTAGGGTGAAGCGTGGTGAACGGGTAATCAGCAACCTTTGGTTTAGCAGCAGAGACTGATCGAATGAACGTTGACTTACCTGCGTTTGGCATACCTAAAAGACCCACGTCCGCCAAGACTTTAAGCTCTAAATATAGTTCAAATTCCTCACCTGGCTCACCTTTAGTACACTGGCGTGGCGCACGATTCAAACTGGATTTGAAATGTACGTTGCCCAAACCGCCCTTGCCACCCGTGGCCATTTGGGCGCGTTGTCCATGCTCGCTCAAATCGACAAGCATTTGTTCGCTGGATTTATCTGAAATCACCGTGCCAACCGGCACACGCAAAATCAT
Organism: Methylotenera oryzisoli; assembly: GCA_945872425.1. Lineage (GTDB taxonomy): Bacteria > Pseudomonadota > Gammaproteobacteria > Burkholderiales > Methylophilaceae > Methylotenera > Methylotenera oryzisoli_C. The sequence goes on from CAMBZE010000002.1 coordinate 4,476, forward strand.
ATCCTCCCCTTTGGCGCCATAGCACTCGGCGCTACGGCCATTCTCGCCACGCTGCGCCCTGAAGCTACGCGTATAGCGGTAATCAACCAAAGTGTTGATATTACGATCAGCTTCAATAATGATAGAACCGCCACGGCCACCATCACCGCCACTAGGCCCGCCCATCGGTTCGTATTTTTCACGACGAAACGTGGCAACGCCGTTACCGCCGTCGCCCGCGAAAATTTTAATGGTTGCTTCGTCAATAAATTTCATAGTTACCAGAGTGTACCAAATAAAAAAGCCCTATCAAAACGACAGGGCTTCTTGAATCTTCGTAAATATTAAGCTGGAATGATATTCACAGTTTTACGTTTTAATGCGCCTTTAACAGTAAAGCTCACTTTACCATCAGCTTTAGCGTACAAGGTGTGATCTTTACCCATGCCAACGTTTTCACCAGCGTGCATTTTAGTACCGCGCTGACGCACGATGATACTGCCGGCTGAAACCACTTGCTCACCAAAGGCTTTAACGCCCAAGCGCTGTGAATGTGAGTCGCGACCGTTACGTGAACTACCGCCTGCTTTTTTGTGTGCCATGATTTAATCCTTAATTCTTTAGCTGCTAATTTAGCAGCGCGTTATTTAGACTTAATAGTATCAATTTGAATTTCAGTAAAACTTTGGCGATGGCCTTGTGTTTTACGATAATGTTTACGACGACGGAATTTGAAAATCATCACTTTATCACCACGACCATGTGAAAGCACGGTTGCTTTTACGGTTGCACCTTTAATGATAGGTGAGCCAATGGTTGTTTGGTCGCCATCTGAAACCATTAAAATTTGATCCAGCGTTACAATGCCGCCAACTTCAACTTCTAATTTTTCAACTTTCAATTTCTCGCCAGGAATGACGCGATATTGTTTACCACCAGTTTTGATTACTGCATACATGATTATGCCTTTAACTCATACTTCAAAAGAATCGCGCATTATACGCAAAATATCACGCAAAGCAAATCATAATCTGAAGCAAATATAAAAAAATATAACAATCTATTTGAGTTTGAAATTATCTCACGCAATGTGATCAAAACTACACCGCTACTTTCATAAAAATTAAAGTTCGCTGTGCTAGAATAATCGCTCATTTTTTGAGCCTAGCAACGTGACATTAAGCATTATTCAATCCTGTATCGCCGACGATATGCACATGGTAGATGGCGTCATCCGCCAATCTCTACACTCCGAGGTCGCCCTCGTTAATCAGGTTGCTGACTATATCGTCAATAGTGGCGGTAAGCGCCTGCGCCCAATGCTGGTTTTATTATCCGCTGGATTGTTTGGCAAAATTCAGCCTCAACACCACCAACTTGCTGCCGTGGTTGAATTTATTCATACCGCCACTTTATTACATGATGACGTCGTGGATGCATCATCGAAACGGCGCGGGCAAAACACAGCCAACGCGCTATTTGGTAACGCAGCCAGCGTGCTGGTTGGCGACTTTGTATATTCCCGCGCGTTCCAAATGATGGTTTCCGTACAAAATATGCGCGTAATGGAAGTGTTAAGTAGCGCCACCAACGTGATTGCAGAGGGCGAAGTATTGCAATTGCTGAATGTGCACAATGCTGACATTACTGATGATGCCTATTTGCAGGTCATCCACTATAAAACCGCTAAACTATTTGAAGCTGCAACACGTTTAGGGGCCATTATCAGCAATGCCAGCGCGCATGATGAAGCCTCACTTACCGTATATGGGATGCACCTGGGCACCGCATTTCAACTCATTGATGACATGCTTGATTTAAGTGGCAATAGCGACGCCATTGGCAAAAACCTGGGCGATGACTTGGCTGAAGGCAAGCCGACATTACCATTGCTCTACGCAATGCGTAATAGTAACGCGGCACAAAGCCAGATGATTCGAAACGCAATCGAGCAAGGCGGGTTGGAGCATTTGCCTCAAGTCATTGAAGCTGTGAAGAATTCTGGTGCGCTCGAGCACGTTAAAAAACTCGCTGAAGCCGAAACAACTATATGTCGCTCAGCAATTGCACACTTTCCTGAATCAAAATTTAAGCAGGCATTGATTGAATTAACAAACTTCGCGGTAAACAGAAGTTTTTAATTCTGCTTTAGGGAAGCATTACTTGGATGAAATTAATTCAAAGTGATTTTCTCGCCACTATCCGCATGGTAGTAACTTAAATGCGCGTAATTATTGGTGCCAGCCGTGAGCGAGCCATCAAACAAGGATTTCCCGTCAACATCAACAACCGCGTATCCATTATGATACAAGGTAACCTCTGCAAGTTTTGGTGCTTTTGCTGAACTTTGACGCATGGCAAAGCTGATGCAGTTTTCTTCTTCTGCCTCTGAATATACTTCCCAATCCTGTCCGCCTACCAATTGAGATAACCAACTTGGCAGATCGACCTCTACGCGGCAAATAATAGGCTCATCCCATTCTGGGTGATGTACCTCTGCCTGCATAAACTCCATTGCGTTTAGTTGATTAGTCATTTCTGTCACCCTATTCCCCTCTTGCTGATATGCCATCATTATAATATTGATTACAATGTTTACTGCCATTAGTTGTGGCATTGTTGGTAAATTTCAAGTGGTGTTTTCAAATCGCACCTAAACCAAGTCTGTTGCCATAGCGGCTTAACGATGCGATGATGCGTTTAGTTTACCTATTATTTAACGGCAGCTTCGCTTAAACAATCAGACTAGCACCAAAAATTTTTTATGCCCAATTCATTGATAGAGCTATCGAACATACTGCAACAAAACGGTGTCATCTTTGTCGCTGTGTCTACAATTTTTGGTTTAATGGTCGGCAGCTTTTTAAACGTAGTGATTTATCGAATGCCCAAGATGATGGAGCAGGAATGGCACAACAACTGTCTTGAGCTGCAAGGCAAGGCTACCCCATCACAGGCACCGTTCTCACTATCCCAACCGCGCTCCGCCTGCCCTAATTGCGGACACAAAATTAGCGCGCTGGAAAACATCCCTATCATCAGCTACCTAGCATTAATGGGAAAATGTCGCGGATGCAAAACGCCAATCAGCGCCCGTTACCCGCTCATTGAGGCACTCACCGGCGCTTTAATTGGCTTGATTAGCTGGAAGTTTGGGGCCAGCAGTGCCACAATTTTCGCCTGGCTTTTTACTTTTGCGCTCATTGCGCTGACTTTTATTGATTTTGATACGCAACTATTACCAGACGACATCACGCTGCCCCTGCTATGGCTAGGGTTGTTGTTTAACTTGAATTTTGGCTTTACCGATTTAAAATCGGCAGTCATCGGTGCCGTGGCGGGATATTTAATATTATGGTCAGTTTATTGGCTGTTTAAGCACATAACTGGCAAAGAGGGGATGGGTTACGGCGACTTCAAATTACTCGCAGCGATTGGGGCGTGGTTTGGCTGGGAGCTGCTTCCGGCAGTTATTTTGCTGTCTTCGACTTTAGCTGCAATTATCGGCATTGCTTTAATCGTACTGAAAAAACGTGTCAAAGAAGAAGCGATGCCATTTGGTCCATTTTTAGCCATTGCTGGCATTGTTGCCCTGTTTTTTGAGCAACAGCTTACCACTATTTACTTGCCATAAAACCAATGATCATCATTGCACTCACCGGCGGCATAGGCTCCGGAAAAACCGAAGCCTCTAGGCAGTTTGCCAAACTTGGCGTACCAGTGGTGGATACCGACATCATTGCCCATGAGTTAACGCAGATTGGCGAACCTACCCTCGCCGAAATCGGACGTATTTTCGGCACCCATTTTCTAAATACTGATGGCTCGCTCAACCGCGCCAAGCTGCGCGCCCATATACTTAACGACTCCGCCGAACGACTTAAACTTGAAGCCTTGCTTCACCCTGCCATTCATGACCGCGCGATAAAATTACTGACCGACAATCAAAACCGGCTACATCCAGCCTATCAAGTTTTAGTCGTTCCCTTGTTATTTGAAAGCAATCATTACCAAGCAATGGTGAACAAAACATTGGCGATTGATTGTGATGAAAGTTTACAAATCCAGCGCGTAATCGCACGTAGTCAATTAACAGAATCGACAGTAAAAGCAATCATGGCGACACAAACAAACCGAGCAACTCGGTTAAGACTTGCGGATGAGGTCGTAGAAAATAACGGCTCAGTTGAAGAGTTGGCAGAAAAAATTAACAAATTACATAATAAATTCATTAAAACTTGCATAGTTAGCAAATAAATTGAATAATTCAGTTCAACTTTTAACGCACATCTAACTTTGCTACTTACAAACCCATATTTGGATTTGGCGAGGCGCTACTTGAGCGAATACGTTATAAACTATGCCTAGTTACGATTATCCTTTTAATGAGCGCATACGCACACTGCTGCGCGTGGAGGATTTGTTTGCCAAAGTTTTGTATAACGTAGAGGCCGGTCATGAATATCAACATCACTGTGCGCTGCTCACGTTGCTGCAAATTTTAGATGTGGTTGATCGCGCCGAGCTCAAATTAGATTTACTGCAAGAGCTGGATCGTCAAAAAACAGCTTTGCGATTGCTCGTTGGCAATCCGGCCATTGTGGCGGATACACTAGAAGCTACTCTGGCTGACATTGAAGTTGCCGTTGAGCCACTGCGTGCTGAAACAAGCAAGCTGGGGCAGATATTAAGAGCAAATGAGTGGTTAATGAGTATCAAGCAACGCGCCGGCATTCCTGGCGGTATCTGCGAGTTTGATGTGCCCTCGTATCATTATTGGCTAGGCCTTGGCGAAGCCAAACGCAGGCAGGATCTGGATGCCTGGCTCAAGCCCCTCATCCCCATGCAGCAAGCTATCGTGATTATTTTACGTATTCTGCGCGGCAGTGGTACAACCAGCAAATTAGTCGCAAGCAATGGTGTTTACCAACAAATGCTTGCTGGCGCCAAACCCGCGCAAATGTTGAAAATTGAAATCGCAGATGAGCTCCCCTGTTTTCCTGAAGTAAGCGCTAACAAATATGCGATTAACATACGATTCAATGTGCTTGATTGCTCACAAAAACCGCAAAAATATGAGGAAGACGTTAAATTTTCTCTGACGTTATGTAACTTATAGTTGGATATAGCCCCCTCAAATTGATTACACCATTATTTATTTGAAGGAATTACTTATGAGCCACTCCACACTCAAATCTCTTGCGCACCACGCCTTAACATTAACGTTAGCAACTTGTGCTATTTTCGCATCTGCCAAAGAGGCAACTCCGGTTCAAAAAGCGCTAACAAGCAAAAATACCGTGTCCATACAAAATGCATGGGTGCGCTCTACTAGGGCAGGGCAAGATGTAGGCGCTGCCTACATGACGCTTATCAGCAAACAAGATGCTGTCCTGGTGCAAGTGGAAAGCAATGTCACTAAAAGCATTGAAATTCATAGCATGGTGATGCAAAAAGGTGTGATGAAAATGCGTATGCTGGAAACATTAGCGCTGACTGCAGATAAACCATACAAATTGGAGCCGGGCGGCTTTCATTTAATGCTATTTGATTTAGCAAAACCGCTTAAAGAAGGTGAGCAAGTAAATTTTGAACTCACTTTTAAAGATAAAGATAACGTTAAATTCAAACAAAATATTAACGTACCGATACAAACTTCAGTCAATGGTAACGACAGAAACCCTCATGAAGGACACCACGAACACCATCACTAAACGCACATAAACTTGTGTTTTATAAATCTGCCCATGCACCACGAAGCATGGCAACGCCGTGCGCACCATGCAATCTGGCGACATGTAAATCATCTATTTGCATACCGCCCAATGCAAACACAGGCAATGAATAGTCAGCGATCATCTCTGCGAAACTCTCCCAACCAAGTGGCTTTGCACCTTCATGACTGCGTGTAGCCTGCACCGGCGATAGCATCACGTAATCCAGCCCCAGTTTGGCGGCCTGCACCAATTCCTCCTGATTGTGACAGGATGCGCCACACAACACGCCTTCAGGTTTGGATTGTAATTGCATCAATTGTGGCGAGGAAAAATGTACACCGGCAGCATTTAACGCTTGCGCCAAATTCAAATCAGAATTGATAAACACCTTTGCTTTATAAGGTGCAGCTAACTTAATCACATGCTCAGCGAACAACATTAACGCTTCTGGTGAAAGTTGTTTTTCGCGCACTTGTATCAGCATTAAACCGTTTGCCAATGCAATTTTCAAACGCTCAAAAAACAAATCCTCGCCTAACTCGCTTAAATTGGTAATCGCATAAATGGGTGACAATCCCAGCCCAGTCAATATCGGTATGTTTGCCGGCAACATCGGGCCAACGTTAACTTTTTCCGGATTTTGCCAACTAATCGTTTGCCGCTCTAACCCTAACGGCTCGCCATCCCATGCCGTCACAATAAAAAAATTTAGCTTCACTGTTTTTGCGTGACTCTCCAGTTTTCCGGTTGCATCATATTTCGCTTCATAAGCGTAGGTGCGGGTAAGCCATGGATAATATTGCGTTGCGGTAATGCCCAACTCTTCCTGCAACTCTCTTTTCAAAGCTTGCGCAAGCGTTTCATTTGCTTCAACCTTGCCCCCAGGAAACTCCCAATAGCCAGCCCAAGGCTTGCCGGTTGGCCGTTCACCTAGCAATACCAAGCCATCACCGCGCTGAATAATACCAACAGCGGCTTCGGTAATAGCGCCATCGGCCAGGCGTGCCGCTGTATCAAGCGCATTCAATTTTGGCAACCCGTTGGAGAAAAGCAATTTATAGACAATACCTTTAAGAGCGATAATCGGCATTGATTTTGACGTAGTCATAAGAGAAGTCACAGGTCCAAATTGTGATATTTTCATCACCGCGATTCAGCACCACGCGCACCAGAATATCAGACTCTTTCATAATGGCAGCCCCTTGTTCTTCAACGTAGGAAGCCGCTCTACCGCCCTTTTCGGCGACCAGCACATCACCTAAATACAGTTGCAGCGCATTCACATCCAAATCATCAATACCCGCATAACCAATCGCCGCTAGAATTCGGCCTAAATTAGGGTCTGAAGCAAAAAATGCGGTTTTAATGAGGGGCGAATGTGCAATGGCGTAGGCAACTTTACGACACTCCTCTTCATTGTTGCCGCCTTCTACCGTCACGGTCATAAACTTGGTTGCACCTTCGCCGTCGCGCACAATCGCTTGTGCAAGCTCAATGGCCACGTCGGTTAATGCATCACGCAAGACAATGAAATCCGCGCTGTTTTCTGTGATTTCTGCATTACCGGCTTGATTGGTTGCCATCATAATCAAACTATCGTTAGTAGAAGTATCGCCATCTACCGTAATGCAGTTGAACGATTTATTGACCGCATACTGAATGATGCTCGCCAGCGCAGACTGGCTAACAGCAGCATCGGTAGCCACATAACCCAGCATGGTCGCCATGTTAGGGTGAATCATGCCAGAGCCTTTGCTAATGCCGGTAATAATGACCTGCTTGCCGCCTAAAACAATGCTGCGTGAAGTGCCTTTGGCAACAATATCCGTTGTCATAATCGCTTCCGCCGCGTTGAGCCAATTATCTTCCTTCAAATTGTCAATCGCTGCCGGTAAACCAGCAATCACTTTATCCACGGGCAAAGGCTCTAAAATCACACCGGTAGAAAATGGCAATACTTGATTCGCTTCAAAATTGAGTAAACTCGCCAAAGCATCGCAACTTTGCCGGGCGCGATTCAAACCATCTTCGCCTGTGCCTGCATTGGCACAACCGGTATTCACTAATAACGCACGAACGCCTGTTTTCTGCGCCAAAAAATCTTTACATAAAGTCACCGGCGCTGCGCAAAATCGGTTTTTGGTAAACACGCCAGCCACACGACTGCCTTCAACCAACGTCATCACCAACACATCTTTACGATTAGGTTTACGCACATAAGCCTCGGCAAAACCCAATTGCACACCTTTAACAGGCAATAGCGATGTGGCTTGCGGGGCAGTTAATTTCACCGGCATATCAATTCCTTACTTGATTCTAATAATATTTAAACGATAAGCAGTTAAGCGCGACGCCAAGTGGTGCCTTGCGGCGTGTCCTCTAGTACGACACCTGCATCCGCCAATTGTTTTCTAATCGCATCGGCTTCAACAAAGTTTTTATTTTTCTTGGCGGTTAGGCGCGCCTGAATTAGCCTTTCAACATCCAACGCATCTGAAGCTTCGCCCTGCAAAAAGTCATCCGGCTTACGCTGTAACAAACCCAGTACACCCGCCAAGTTTTTAAGCAAGCCAGTTGCTTCTTGCGACTTGGTTTTATTCACTTCATTCGCCAAATCGAACAGCACGGCCATCGCTTCCGGTGTGTTGAAATCATCATTCATCGCATCTTTAAAACGCGCCGCCTGCGGATGCTGCCAATCAACCATTGAATCGCTGACATGATGCCCACGCAAAGCGGTATAAAGGCGAGTAAGTGCTAACTTTGCATCGTCCAAATGCTGGTCGCTATAATTAAGCGGACTGCGATAATGCGCACGAAGAATAAAAAAGCGCACAACCTCGGCATCATATTTTTCCAGCACGGTACGAATAGTGAAAAAATTGCCTAAAGATTTAGACATTTTTTCATCATCCACACGGACAAATCCATTGTGCATCCAGTAATTCACCATCTGACACGATGCGCCATCATGGCCATGCGCGGCTTCGCCGTGTGCAGCTTCGCTCTGGGCAATTTCATTCTCATGATGTGGAAACTGCAAATCTTGCCCACCGCCGTGTATATCAAAATGCTCGCCTAGCAATTGCGAACTCATGGCTGAGCATTCAATATGCCAACCTGGGCGGCCTTTACCCCAAGGTGAATCCCAGCTTGGTTCACCGGGCTTGGCGGCTTTCCATAACACAAAATCCATCGGGTCTTTTTTGAAAGTATCAACTTCCACTCGCTCACCTGCGCGCAGGTCTTCGAGCGACTTGCCAGATAACTTACCGTAACCTTCAAAATTTTTCACCGCATAAAACACGTCGCCATTGGCTGCCGGATAAGCGAAACCCTTATCAATTAAAGCGGCAATCATTGTTAACATGCCACTCACAAACTCTGTCGCTTTGGGCTCAACATCAGGGCGTAGCACCCCTAATTTAGCCGAGTCTTCATCCATTGCATCAATAAAACGTTGGGTTAACTGCGCAATGGTTTCATTATTTTCATTAGCGCGTTTGATGATTTTGTCATCAATATCTGTAATGTTGCGCACGTAAGTGACCGCATAGCCAGAGGCGCGGAGCCACCGACTCACCATATCAAACACCACCATCACTCGCGCATGACCCAAATGGCAGTAGTCATACACTGTCATGCCGCAGACGTACATACTGACTTTGCCGGCAACTATCGGCGTAAACGTTTGCTTTTCACGAGCTAAGGTATTGTAAATTTTGAGCATAATCAGAGGGGAAAATGTTGTTGAAGTATTGGTTTTCGCTGAGTATTGTCTATAGTCGGGTTAAAAATGGGCTGTTTAGCGAAATATATTAGCTTAAACCGAAATGAGCTATTGGAGGTTACTTAGGCTATTGATAGAATTACGTTGTATTTTTTCACCTAAAAAGTATATCACATTGAATAATTTTATTGCGGCACCCACTCCCTTTATCACAAGGCTTGCATTGGTTGACTCCGCCAGTTCTTACTGTCTTTTGCGCATGCAGACGCGCTTAAAGATATTTCACAATTAAGGAATATATGCGCAAACTCTATGCCGCTTTAATACTCACGCTGCTTTGTGGCTCGGCTCTAGCGGCTAATCCACAAGTGATTTTTGAAACTAATCGTGGCAATTTTATTGTTGAGTTGTATCCAGACAAAGCCCCTAAAACTGTGGCTAATTTCATGCAATATGTAAATTCAGGCTTTTACAAAGACACTATTTTCCACCGCGTCATCAATCGCTTTATGATTCAGGGTGGCGGTTTTACTGCAACCATGACAGAAAAAGACACGCGTGCGCCTATCATCAATGAAGCTGGCAATGGGCTACAAAATGAAATTGGAACCCTTGCAATGGCAAGAACCTCAGATCCTAACTCGGCCACCTCGCAATTTTTTATCAATCTCGAAAACAATCAATTCTTAAATTACCAAAGTCCGGATCCGGACCTGATCGGTTACTGTGTATTTGGACGTGTGCTCAAAGGCATGGATGTCGTTCGTGAAATTGGTGCCAGCCCTACCGGATTTAGCGATACCCCTAAAGCGAGTATCGTCATCCATCAAATTAAGCCAAATGACGCACCTTTATAAGGATTGCGGCTTTTACTATAGATTAAATCTTTACAACACTCTTTATTAAGGAAATTTTGTGGTTAAACTTCACACTAACTTTGGCGAAATCACTTTGGAACTTGACGCTGAAAAGGCACCTATTACTGTTGCCAACTTTTTACAATACGTTGATAACGGCTTTTATGACGGCACTATTTTTCACCGTGTTATTAGCAACTTCATGATTCAGGGCGGCGGCTTCGACACCGCAATGAAGCAAAAAACAACCGAAGCTGAAATTAAAAATGAAGCAGACAACGGCTTAAGTAATGACCAATACACCATTGCCATGGCGCGCACCTCAGCGCCACACTCTGCAAGTAGCCAATTTTTCATCAACGTAGCAAACAATGCATTCTTGAACCATACCGCCCCTACAGGTAGCGGCTGGGGCTACTGCGTGTTTGGCAAGGTCATTGATGGCATGGATGTTGTTGATAAAATCAAGCAAGTAGCAACAACCAGCGTCAAAGGCCATCAAGACGTGCCATCAAGCAACGTCATTATTGAGCGTGCGACGCGCGCCTAAGTCACAATGTGTATATTGGATAAATCAGAATCAGAATCTGGCAGGTCTGATTTATCCAGTCCAAAACTATCTGAAACTTACCTCTTCATCTCCGATTTGCACTTATGTGCAAGTCGCCCGCATATCACCACCGCTTTTTTAAGTTTTTTACAAAACACCGCGATACAAGCTCATGCGCTTTATATTTTAGGCGATTTATTTGAATACTGGGCTGGGGATGATGATATTGATGATGCGTTTCACCAGCAAGTGATTGTTGGCTTTCGGGCGCTAGCTGATGCAGGGGTAAAAATATATTTAATGCATGGCAACCGTGATTTTCTCATTGCCCAAGGCTTTTGTACCGCAACAAAAATCACGTTCATCAATGACCCCGCTTTAATTGACCTGCATGGTAAAAAAACGCTATTAAGCCACGGCGATGACCTATGCACTGACGACATCACGTACCAAACCTTTAGGCGCCAAGTCAGAGACAAAGCCTGGCAGACTGAGTTTTTAAGCCTACCCTTGCCATCTCGTAAAAAACAAATCGAGGCAATTCGAGCACATAGCGAACAAGCAAAATCACACAAGTCAGCACAAATAATGGATGTTAATGCAGACGCTGTTCAGGCATTATTGCAAACCTACCATTACCCTGAATCATTGATCCATGGCCATACGCACAGACCGAACCAACATCAGATACAACTTAACGGTCACAGTATAACGCGCTGGGTTTTGGGAGACTGGTACGAACAAGGCAGCTACCTTGTTTGCGATAAGCAAGGCTGCAGGAGTGTGGGCTTGTAAAAAAAGTGCCTCAAATCAGGTGCTTTTTTATACAGAATTGGCGCGCCCGGCGGGAGTCGAACCCACGACCTTCGGCTTCGGAAACCGACACTCTATCCAACTGAGCTACGGGCGCATGTGAGGGGTGCATTATAACAAACTGAGGCGTCCTTTGCTCCTTAACTTGAAGAGCGGGTATAATCACCTTTTATCAATTATTTTCCGGGAACAAACTGTAATGAGCAACATAGATACTGACGCTAAAGGCTATTCACTAGGACAAATTCTGCTCGCAACTTTTGTGGGGATCGTTGGTTTCGCTTTGTTTGTGTTGTTGGTGGCCAAAATTTTCGGTGTGACCGATAAGATTGAAGTGGCAGCGCCTACAGCAGCGGTGGCTAAAGTGGAAGAAAACATCAAGCCGGTGGCGGTGGTTGAGGTGGCGGCAGCAGATACGGGTGCAAAGGTTGAGAAAAGTGGCGAAGAGGTCGTTAAAGCGAGTTGCGCCATGTGTCATGCGGCAGGATTGATGAATGCGCCTAAGATTGGCGACAAAGCGCAATGGGGGCCTCGTATCGCGCAAGGTTATGAAACGCTGGTTAAACATGCCATTGACGGCATTCGCACAATGCCTGCTCGTGGCGGCAACTCAGCTTTAAGCGATACTGAAGTTGCTGGTGCAGTAAAATATATGGCAAATGCTGCGGGCGCTGGTTTTTAATTGAACGGCTGATTTTGGTGACAAGACTGCTTTAATGAATAGTTCAGTTCTGTAGGTTGCCGCCCCTAAAAAGCCACTTAAAACATTAAGTGGCTTTTTTGTTTTATTTGAGGATATTTTTTCGATGGTGATTAGCTCGTGACTACTTACGCAATAGGGGATATTCAAGGCTGTTATCATGCTTTTCAGGCATTGCTTTCCCGCATTCAATTTAACGCCAAAACAGACCAACTGTGGCTGGTAGGTGATTTAGTCAATCGCGGCAATGGCTCGCTGGAGGTGTTGCGTTGGTGTTATACGCATCAAAATAGCTTGAAGGTGGTGTTGGGTAACCATGATTTACACACGCTAGTCGTGGCGCATGGCATTGTTGCCGCGCACAGGGGTGATACCTTAGACGAGCTATTGGCTGCAGAAGATTGTGACGTTCTGCTTAACTGGTTGCGCCATCAGCGCCTTGCTTATCAGGAAGAAGATTATTTGATGGTGCATGCCGGGGTGTTGCCGCAATGGACTGCGGAGCAAGCAGTAGGCTACGCGACTGAAGTCGAGGCGGCTTTACGCAACCATGATTATTTGAATTTTTTAACGCACATGTACGGTAACTTGCCTAATGTTTGGAGCGAATCATTGACTGGCATTGATCGCTTACGTTTGATTACCAATGCTATGACACGGCTGAGAGTATGTACCACGCAGGGTGAAATGGAGTTTAAATTTAAAGGCGAGCTGCAAGATATACCGATTGGGTATATGCCTTGGTTTGACGTGCCTAATCGTGCTACGCAACGGACACAAGTGATTTTTGGGCATTGGTCAGCGCTGGGGTTGCAGCAACGTGAAAATCTCTACGCGCTTGATACCGGTTGCTTGTGGGGGGGTAAGCTCACTGCGATGGATATTCATACCAAAGCAATTACACAGGTGGATTCACATCCACTAGATAACCCCATAAAGCTAAGCCCATGAAGCTAAAAATAGATTACAAAGCCAATTTATTACGAATTAAACCTTCAACGTGCAGCGTCAGCTCGCGTCTGTCCATAAGGGCATAGGCTGCCGGAGAGATAGTGTCCAGGAAATGCAATTCAATGACAGGTTGCTTCTGCAACAAGATCTGTTGCATGGATTCAATCAAGGTGGTTTCCCCTGCATAAGCAACCCCCGTATTGACGCTGCCATCCGCATTGGGATAGCAAATAGCGACGGGCCAGACAGTGGCGTCAGCCAGAATCGCCGCCTGAATTAAGCTGCTTTTAAACGGCTTGATTTCAGTGCCATCTGTGGTGGTGCCTTCAGGGAAAAAACATAAATTATCACCAGCCTGCAAGCTTTTTTGGGCAATATCAATCGTGCGCTTGGCATCCTGCCGCTTGTTACGGTCAATAAAAAGTGTATTTGCTTTGCTGACCAAGTAACCAAAGATGGGCCAGTTTCTAATTTCTGATTTAGCGATAAATCTTAGCGGAATCAAACTGTTGAGTGCATGAATATCTGCCCACGAAATGTGGTTAGCCACAAACATGGTTTTTGACAGTGATGCGGTTGCTGCGGGGATATGACCAAAACTGATGACACGCAGATTGAAAGCCACGAGCAATTGGCGACACCACCATTGAATCAAGCGCGCCTTGAATCGCTGACCAGCAAATGGAAATAGCAGCGCCGAAATGAGCAACCCCGACAGGGTGTGCACAAAAATGTGGCTCATCCTGAAATAGCGGGTGATGATATTAGTTTGGGGCGTGTGCGTATCGGATACTTGCAAGGTATTTTAGTTGAGTTGTTGACGGCTGACATTTTACATTAGAAGCCAGCCGTCAATGTAAGCTATGGCCATGTATGCGTCATGCGTGAATCTGAAACATTGATTATTTCAAAAAATGTGCTGCATACCGTGGGTTGATTCTGGATAACGGCAACATCACCAACATATCTGCCGTGTTGAAGTAAGGATCCCATGCCGGTTCGCCGCAAATATAAGCGCCAAGCCGCAAATAACCTTTAATTAACGGCGGGCAGGCTACCTGTAGATCATTATGTAATGAGTGAATTGGTAATGGATTACGCGCAAAAACTCGATATTCGAGTGGCGACAAATAATCATCTTTTAGCTTTTGATACAAGCTGGCCGCTGCGTGACCGCCATCAGACATGCTGACACTGCCACAGCCTATCATGTATTCATAATTGTGAATTTGCATATATTTTGCAAGGCCGGCCCACAGCATGGTGATAGTGCCGCCGTTGCGATAATTCTGGTGCACACAAGCACGGCCTACCTCAACGGTGCGGTCAAACAAATGTGCTAATCGGCCAAGGTCAAATTCGCCCGCAGAATAGTAGCCCCCAGCTTCGTTCGCTTTTTCTGGACTTAAAATCCGATAAGTGCCTATGACTTGATTGGTGCCGCTATCGCGCACAATTAGGTGGTCGCAAAACTGATCAAAGCCATCAATATCCAAACCGCCAGTACCTGAAAGTTGCGCGCCCATTTCTTCTGCAAATACTTTGTAACGCAGGCGTTGCGCCTCTTCTATCTCGGCCTGTGTGCGTGCAAGGCTTACGTAGAGCCGTCTTTGTGTGGCAAGTTCACGACCACTTGTTTTTGTGTTTTCAATTAAAGTAAAATCTTTGCGAACCATAAAGTCTCTCCTTTTTGTTAGAGAAACTTTAATCAGCAAAAGTTAAAAATTGATGACAGAAAAATGACTATTTATTGACAGTTCACGCTGCTGACCATATTTGAGATATGGAAAACAATTGATAAAAAAGGCTAGTGCGAAACTCTGGTAGCACCGCCGCTTTCAATCAGTCGTACTTTTTCACCTGCCTTAAATGGCTCATCCGCTTCTTGTACGACAGCGACCAAACCGCCGCCATCCAATTTAACGGTAATTTCCAACCCGTCTTTACGGGTGAGGGCTTCTTCAGCGGCTGCACCTGCAATGCCCCCGACGACAGCGCCCGCAACAGCACCCACTGTACTGCCACGCCCATGACCTACTGAGCTACCGGCAATACCGCCAACAGCAGCTCCTGCAATGGTGCCGATTTGTGATTTCGTGCCTTCAAGTTTAACTTGGCGCACGCTTTCTACCACACCTGTTTTAACAGTTTGCACTTTACGAGCTTCGTCGCGGCTATATACGCTGCCAGAGTTAGAACTTGCACATGCCGCTAAGAACAAGCTTAACAGCCCGATTACTACCAGTTGAGTTGTACGCATTTTGGTTTCCTCCTGATTGATTCTAAACGCATTTATTTAGTTAAGGTTTCACCGGCGAGCGATTCATTTACCAATGCCTGAGTGTAGATAGCCTCAATGTCATCGCGTGTCGGCGTGTGGTTTTGTCCGCCACGACTGGCAATTTTAATTGCCCCCATGGTTGCCGCCAATCTACCGCAGGTTGGCCAATCCCACCCTTTTGCTATCCCATATAATAGGCCAGCGCGATAGGCATCACCGCAACCAGTTGGATCAACAATCCTTTCCGCCTTAACGCATGGAATATCGAAGCGTTGACCCTCTGCATAAATCTGTGAGCCATTGCCGCCTAGTGTAACAATGAGTGCTTTTACCTTACACGCTAATTCATCAAGCGACAACCCTGTTTTGTCCTGTATGATTTGCGACTCATAATCATTCACCGCTAAATAATCGGCCATTTCAATGAAATATAAAAGCTCTTCACCATTGAACATTGGCAAGCCTTGGCCGGGGTCGAACAAGAACGGGATGCCGACCTCAAAACATTCACGCGCATGCTGAAACATACCATCGCGCCCATCAGGGGCAATCACCGCTAGGTTTACATTGATAGCTTCATTGACGCTGTTTTGGTGAGATTCAATCATCGCACCCGGGTGAAAGGCAGTTATCTGATTGTCGTCGGTGTCGGTGGTGATAAAAGCTTGCGCAGTAAAGCTATTGGGGATAATTTTGATGTGCGAAGTGTTAAGCTGATTTTTGTTCAGCCATTGCGTGTAAGTGGCAAAATCTTCACCCGCCGTTGCCATGATGAGCGGGTTACCATCAAGCAGTTGCAAATTGTAGGCAATGTTGCCTGCGGTGCCGCCAAACTCACGCCGCATTTCCGGTACATAAAATGCCACACTCAGCGCATGAATTTTATCGGGCAAGATATGATTTTTAAATTGATCTTGAAACACCATGATGGTGTCGAAGGCAAGTGAACCGCAAATAAGAGTATGCATGAGAATAATAGGTGTTTTGAAAACACCTATTATCTTAGGTATTTGCCTATGCAGGCAAGCTTAACTAGGCTTCGCTAATTAAAAAGGTTTTACTATGACGAGTATTACCACAGCACTTAATACCAGAACCGGCAGTTCATTAAACCATCTATACCAGATATGACTATGCTGATTGATATTGCGACTAAAGTCATTGACGAGCTTTCCGCAATACAAGTGGTAGGCAATAAGCACGGTGACGAGTGTTAATTTAGCATGCATCCAGCCACCAGAGAAATCGTAACCTAGCCATAACCAAATGCCAAAGCCTAATGCCAGCAGGGCAAGCGGCAACATGAAACGATATAGCTTATGCTCCATAAGTTTTAAGCGCTCAGAGGCTACGCTATCAGATGCCTCGGTATCCAGCACCATGGCATGATTTACAAATAATCTAGGCAGGTAAAATAATCCGGCAAACCAGCCCATCACAAAAATAATATGGAATGATTTAATCCAGAGCATCAGGGGGTTAGTTCCTTGTTGAGTAATTGGTGTAGTGCGTTGAAATCCAATTCACCTATGGTGCGCTGCAATAGGTGACCCTGTTTATTGTAAATAAATGCGGTAGGCGTCAGGTTTACTTGACCAAATTTATTAGATACTTCAGCCGAGCTGTCATGCATGACTGGGAAAGGCAATGACTGGGATTTGCTGTAATTCAGTACTTGGGTTATCTGATCGTAGTGCATGGCTACGGCTATCACTTCCAGGCCTTTGGTGTGATATTGCTTATAAGTTTTAATGAGTTCAGGCATCTCTTTAATGCAACCCGGGCAGTCGGTTGCCCAAAAGTTTACTAACACGACTTTGCCTTTTAATGCGCTCATGGAAATTTGTTTGCCGTCGATGGTAGTAAATGTCACATCAGGTGCAACGGGCTTATGGCTTAATTGCCATGCTAACAGACCAAGCAGGGCAACAACGATAATGGGTAATAGTGATTTTTTTAATAAATGATTCATGATGCTAGTGTAACGTTTTCACATGGCCCGTCTAGAGTATTTGTTAAAAAATAACCGCTTGAGTTTATCAATAACCATAAAACGGTTGCGCTTATTTGCTGGTTCACAGCATGTTACAATGTCGCTTTTAATAGCAAAGCTATTTATCAAAAAATAAATGAACGCACCTCTACCCGGCAGTATTCTTCACGCAGAACCTCGGTCTGCATCGCGCCTGCGCGAAATCCCTTACAATTACACCTCGTTCTCAGACCGTGAAATCGTCATTCGGTTTCTGGGTGAGGAAATTTGGGGCATTCTAAACGAATTACGCGGCGAGCGTAAAACTGGCCGTTCAGCACGCATGTTGTTTGAAGTGCTTGGGGACTTATGGGTAGTGACACGCAACCCATATTTGCAGGATGACTTGTTAGAAAATCCAAAACGTCGCAAAGCCCTAGTGGATGCTTTGCATCATCGCATCGCTGCGATTGATGAGCGCCGAATGAGCAGTGGTGATCATGATGGCACAGGTAATGCAAAAGTTTTGAAATTGGTAGTAGCTGCGCGTCAAGCGGTGACTCAGTTTGAAGATTTTTTCAAGCTAACTGCTAATCTACGTAGAAAAGCACTCGCCAGATTCACAAAAATTACCCGCAAAGATAATGTACAGTTTGATGGCCTAGCGCGCGTGTCACACGTCACTGACGCTACCGACTGGCGTGTTGAATACCCCTTTGTTGTACTGAATCCTGATACTGAAAAAGAAATTGCTGCATTGGTGCGAGCTTGTATTGAGTTAGGACTCACTATCATTCCGCGTGGCGGTGGTACTGGCTATACCGGTGGTGCGATCCCGCTCACACCACTGTCGGCGGTGATTAACACTGAAAAGTTAGATCGGCATACTGGTGTGCAAATGCGCACCCTGCCTGGTGTTGCGCGCCAGGTGGCGACCATCGAGTGTGGTGCGGGCGTGGTGACGCGCCGTGCCATGGAGGCTGCGAGCGATGCCGGTTTGGAGTTTGCTTGCGACCCGACCAGTGCTGATGCTTCTTGCATTGGCGGTAATGTGGCAATGAATGCAGGCGGCAAAAAGGCTGTGCTGTGGGGAACGGCGTTAGACAACCTTGCTTCATGGCGCATGGTAACGCCGGATGCCGAGTGGCTGGAGGTAGAGCGCCTGGATCATAATTTAGGCAAAATTCATGATATTGAAACTGCGCGTTTCAAAATTAGTCGCTATAGCGACGACATGAAAACTTTGCTGGCAGAGCCTGAGATTTTAGAGATTCCGGGGCCAAGTTTCCGCAAAGTTGGTCTAGGTAAAGATGTGACTGACAAGTTTTTATCAGGCTTGCCTGGCATTCAAAAAGAAGGTTGTGACGGCTTAATTACCAGTGCCACGTTTATTTTGCATCGTATGCCTAAGTATGTGCGCACCATTGCTTTGGAGTTTTTTGGCAACGTTTCACACGCCGTACCTGCGATTGTAGAAATTAAAGATTATCTTGATGCGACCGCAAAGCAAGAGCCGGCTGTCATTATGGCGGGCTTGGAGCATATGGATGAACGCTACATTAAAGCGGTTGGCTATGCCACTAAGGCTGCGCGTCAGCAACGCCCTAAAATGGTGTTGATTGCAGATATTGCTTCGGATGATGAAAATGCCGTAGGCGAAGCTGCATCTGCGATGGTGCGTATGTGTAATGCCCGCAATGGCGAAGGTTTTATTGCGGTATCAAGCGAGGCCCGCAAAAAGTTTTGGTTGGACCGTGCGCGCACTGCGGCGATTGCCAAGCATACCAATGCGTTCAAAATCAATGAGGATGTGGTGATTCCATTGCCACGTTTGGGCGAATATTCAGATGGTATCGAGCGTATTAACATTGAGTTTTCCATCAATAACAAACTCAAGTTATTGGATGCTTTAGAAATTTGTATGCAAGGGGACTTGCCATTACAAGCGGATGAAGATGGCAATGCTGACATTGAGATGGTGAAAACCAAGCAAGTCATGGTGCTGGAATTGCTCAGTGATTTACGCACGCGCTGGAGTTTAATACTTAACAATCTGGATGCACCGGTTTCTGCGCTGGGTGAGCAGGGCGCCGCGTATGCACAATATGAAAATATATTCCGTGCGGTGCAGTCTTACGATTTGCGTATCTCTTGGAAACGTGAATTAAAACGTCCAATGGCAGATATATTTGCCGGGCGCGAGTATCAAAAAATTCTTGACCGCTTTGATGAAATCCACAAAAAAGTACTAAAAAGCCGCGTGTTTGTTGCTTTGCACATGCATGCGGGTGATGGCAATGTACATACTAATATCCCAGTCAACTCCGATGATTACGAGATGATGAAGCAGGCCCATGAAGCTGTCGCGCGCGTGATGGCGTTGGCAAAAGGGCTGGATGGCGTAATTTCTGGCGAGCACGGCATTGGCATTACCAAGATGGAGTTCTTGGAACAAGCCACCATTGATTCATTTACTGCCTATAAAAACAAAGTTGACCCGAATGGGCACTTTAATAAAGGAAAATTGTTAGCGGGTTCTGGGCTGGATAATGCCTATACGCCCAGCTTTGGCTTGTTAGAGCAAGAGTCTATCATCATGGAGCAGTCTGCCATCGGTGGAATTGCGGACTCAATCAGTGATTGTTTGCGTTGCGGCAAATGCAAGCCGGTGTGTACCACGCATGTGCCACGTGCGAACCTTTTATACTCACCACGCAATAAAATTTTGGCGACATCTTTGCTCATCGAGGCTTTCTTGTATGAAGAGCAAACCCGTCGCGGCATCTCACTCAAGCATTTTGATGAGTTTAATGATGTGGCTGATCATTGTACGGTGTGTCACAAATGCTTGAATCCATGTCCTGTGGATATTGATTTTGGTGATGTGTCTGTTGCTATGCGTAATTTTTTACGCGCGCAGGGTAAAAAGCAATTTAACCCAGGCACAGCTGTTGGTATGGCGTTTTTAAATGCAAAAGATCCAGCAACCATTAAGCTGTTGCGCACAGTGATGATAGGTTGGGGCTACAAAGCACAAAACTTGGCGCATAGCTTAGCTAAAAGGTTTGGTCTGCTTAGCAACAAAAAACTGCCCCCTGCAACCGTGGGCAAGCCGGAAATCAAGGCGCAGATGATTCATTTTATCAATCGCCCTATGCCGAAGAAGATGCAGTCTAAAACCTCACGTGCCATGCTTGGTGTAGAAGATGACCACATGATTCCTGTCATCCGCAACCCGCAAAAAGTCACGGAAGATTCCGAAGCCGTATTCTATTTCCCGGGTTGTGGCTCTGAGCGTTTATTTTCAAACGTAGGTCTGGCCACGCAAGCAATGTTGTATGAAGTGGGGGCGATTACCGTATTGCCGCCCGGCTATTTATGTTGCGGCTATCCGCAAACCTCTGCGGGCAATCATGACAAAGGCCAGGAAATTACAGCGGATAATCGCGTGCTGTTTCATCGCGTGGCAAATACGCTGAATTATCTCGACATTAAAACAGTGATTGTGTCTTGCGGCACCTGCATGGACCAATTGCAGAAATACGAGTTTGAAAAAATATTCCCCGGTTGCCGCTTGTTGGATATTCACGAATATTTGATGGAGAAAGATATGCGCCTGCAAGGGGTTACCGGTACGCGCTATATGTACCATGACCCATGCCACACTCCAATGAAAACGTATAAGCCACTAGACGTGACTAAATCGCTTATGGGACAAGATGTTGCACTTAATGACCGCTGTTGTGGCGAAAGCGGTACATTTGCCGTTGCCCGCCCAGATATTGCCACGCAGGTGAAAATGCGTAAGCAGGAGGAGTTGGAAAAAGGCGTGGAGAAAATGGGCTTAACGGTAGGCGCACCAGAGGAAAAAGTGAAAATTCTTACTTCATGTCCAAGTTGTCTGCAAGGGTTGGCTCGTTATGGTGAAGACACCGGAATTGAAGCCGACTATATTGTGGTGGAAATGGCAAAACATATTCTGGGCGAAAACTGGATGCAGGACTATGTTCAGAAAGCGAATAACGGTGGGATAGAGAAGGTGCTGTTATAAAAGTTAAGAAAATTTAAAATGGCAAAAAGAACGCCGTAGCAAGATTTTGCATGACGCGTGAAATAAGCCGCTGAGATTTTTCTGCAAGTGCAATGGCGTACAAGTCTGTTCGACCGATCATTTTTCCGAATTCGCGTTCAAATGATAAGTTCTTTTCGGTATCATTAATTTCATTGGTGAGTAAAAAAAGCGCGCCGTTGCTATCGCGCGCATTTGAGAGCTTCCATACCGCAATTTCTATGTTTCTGGCGACATTATAAAGACGCTGTGGATCTAAACTGTCAGTAAAATAAAAATCGGTTTTATCGTTATGCGCTTTAAGCAGCATGGTGTGCAGGCCTACAATAAATGGCAGCACACGATCGCCAGTGTAGTCCGGCTTAAACGTTAAAAAAATCGCATCTGTCCCTTGCAGATTATTAATTTCTGCAAACTGAAAATGGTGTTGCGCGCCACCATCAAATACCCAGGTCACCATTTTTTCTGCAACGTCAGCGGTGCTCTTTTGTAACTCACGTGGGTTACGTTTATAAAGCTTAAACATCAATAGGCGCAAGCTCTCGGTATTTTCGCGGATTTCAACATCAGCCAAGCGGTCAAAATCGGCTTTGCCAAGCTGGTTAATGGTGGTGCTGTCCTGTTGTTGCGGAACGGGTCTATTGGTATTGCCAACTTTAGTTGTTGTGTCGCTCGCACATGAGGGTAAGATAAATATCAGGAAAATACTGAAAAATAATTTAGAGGTGATTTTCATATCTATCAATTGCCCCTTTTAATTTCAATCGTATGGCTTATTTTTGTAAAGTGCGCGCTTTAGAAAATATCGCACTGAAGGTACTTCCAGCGCCAAGCTCGCTTACAATTTCCAACTTGGCTTGATGGCGCGTAAGAATGTGTTTAACGATAGAAAGCCCTAGCCCGGTGCCGCCTGTTTTACGGCTACGGCTACGGTCGACACGATAAAAGCGTTCTGTGAGTCTATCAATATGCTTTTGCTCAATGCCAATGCCGTTGTCGCGCACACTAAACACCGCTTGCTCGTTGCGTAATTGCCAACTTAGGTGAATTTCACCACCTTCAGGCGTATAGCGTATCGCATTGCTGACCAAGTTGCTAAGGGCACTTTGTAGCTCATCAACTGCGCCGACCAAGTTAAGATTGGACATTGTTTCTACACTAATTTTATGTTTCCCCTGACTTAAAGCTTTTGCATCATTAAGCATCATATTGATTAGCGACGCCATTTCAATCGGCCGATCTTCAGGGGGCTGTGTATTGCTTTCAATGAGTGAGAGTGTGAGTAAATCTTCAATCAAACGGCGCATACGCGTCGTTTGCTCTTGCATCATGTCAAAATAATTACGTATGCTTATGGGAATAACGCCATCCATGTCTGATAGCGTTTCAATAAAGCCACTGACTACCGTAAGTGGCGTGCGCAATTCGTGTGAAACATTGGCAATAAAATCGCGGCGCATGGAATCAACTTTTTCAATTTGGGTAACATCTCGACTGATTAACAACTTTTGTCCAGTAGCGAGCGGGATTAGCCAGATTTCGAGGGTGGCTTCTGTATTTCTGGAATGTTTAAGTTTGAAGGGCTCGCGATAAGATTCGCTATATAAATAAGCAATAAAATCACTATTTCTAACTAAGTTGACAATCGGCAGGTTGATATCAGTGGATAAATCTAAATCCAGTTGACTCTCTGCATGCTTGGTACACCATTCGATGTGATTGGTGGTACTGAGTATGACTAATCCATCAGGGATGGCATTGGCGGTAATGGTAAAGCGTTCTAATGCTGAATTTAATGCAGCTTGTTTTAGGGTGTTTTTTCGTTCATATTTAAGTAGCGCGCTGTAAACATCTTCCCAGATACCGGAGCCTTCCGGGATTTTTTGCAAAACAGGTGTTTTAAGCCAGCGATGTAATTGATACAACCAAACAATATGGCTCGCTAAATAAATTAAAAGACTTATTGAGAATACAAGTAGCGCAGTGACCAAACTGCTGATTAGCCACAGAAACACGCAGATTGCGCTTAAAGCACATACGAATAATCCCGCTCTCCAACGAATATCTAGCACGGATTAAATTTATTCAATAGATTCATTATCTCGATTATAGCGAGAATTTGGGTGACAAGTGGTTTTTACAGTGCGGGATTTTAGTTAATGATTACTATTTTGTGCTGATAAGCGATAGCCAGCTCCCCGCACGGTTTGAATCAAATCTTCATGCCCTGAAATGGATAGTGCATTGCGTAAGCGGCGAATATGTACATCTACGGTGCGATCTTCAACAAATACGCGGTCACCCCACACTTTATCAAGTAGCTGACTGCGGCTATGTACACGTTCAGCGTTGGTCATAAAAAAATGTAGCAATCTAAATTCGGTTGGACCTAAATCTATGGTTTTTTGATTACCAGTCACGCGATGCGTCGTTGGGTCTAGCCGTAAGCCGTTTAATTCGATAGGGTCATCTGTCATTTGCGGTGCACGGCGACGCAACACTGCCTTAATTCTGGCGTTAAGTTCACGCGGGCTGAATGGCTTGGTTACGTAATCATCTGCACCCACCTCTAAACCACGGACTTTGTCGTATTCTTCACCGCGTGCAGTGAGCATGATAATTGGGATGTTTTTTGTTAAAGAGTTAGACTTTAAACTACGCGCAAACTCTAAACCATTCATCCCAGGCAGCATCCAATCCAATAAAATTAAATCGGGGATGGTTTCACGCATGAGATCTTGTGCAATCTCAACACTTAAAGCGCGTATGGCATTATGTCCCGCTTGGGTAATGTTAAGTGCCAGCAACTCTTGAATGGCAGGTTCATCTTCAACAACTAATATATTGGCTGGCATGTTTTTCCTTAATCAATTTGCCTTAATAAATTCTTAAGCCTGGTCAATTTGTGACACTGGTGAGTTTATGATGTTAGTGTGACAAATTCATGACAAAAATTAAAGGCATTAAAATATCAAATAATGATCATAACTAAATTGCCATTTTTCTTGTTTTGTTACACCATACAATAAGTTACCAATTTACAAATCTAACCAAAGTATATATAAAAAAAATAATTTGAGGGAGTCAATAGAATGTCAGGTTTTCTTTCAAAAGAACATATCACGGCAGGTGCAAATTTTAATCGCTGGCTAGTGCCGCCAGCCGCGTTGGCCGTGCATCTTTCTATTGGCATGGCTTATGGTTTTAGTGTGTTTTGGAAGCCGCTTGGCAACGCCTTGGTGGATGATGCAGGCAAACCATTGGCGGCCTGTGCAGCAGGGGCAACTACGTTTGGTGAAAAACTATCCGGCACGGCGACGGCATTATTTGCTACCGATTGTAACTGGACGCAGTTTGATCTAGGCTGGATGTACACCCTATTTTTTGTGTTATTAGGCTGCTCAGCGGCATTGTGGGGCGGTTGGTTAGAGCGCGAAGGACCACGTAAAGCCGGTTTGGTTTCGACTTTATGCTGGTGTGGAGGCTTACTCATCTCGGCCTATGGTGTGTATACCCATCAGTTATGGATGATGTGGCTCGGATCGGGCGTAATAGGCGGAATCGGCTTGGGTTTGGGTTATATTTCACCCGTATCTACGTTGATTAAGTGGTTTCCGGATCGCCGTGGCATGGCCACAGGTATGGCGATTATGGGGTTTGGTGGTGGCGCAATGATAGGCTCACCTCTGGCCACTAAACTCATGAATTTTTTTGCTACCCCTACTAGCGTTGGCGTGTGGCAAACATTTGTTGTTTTAGCAGCGATTTATGCTGTATTTATGCTGTGCGGCTCATTAGGCTACCGAGTGCCACCTTTGGGGTGGAAGCCGGCCAATTGGACACCCCCTGTTGCTCAGCAAAATGCCATGATTGCATCGCGTCACGTACATTTGAAAAATGCCCATAAAACGCCGCAATTTTGGTTATTGTGGATTGTGTTGTGCATGAACGTGTCAGCCGGGATAGGCATCATTGGTGCGGCTGCGCCTATGCTGCAGGAGACCTTTGGTGGTGCTCTCATCGGCCAGGCAGGACTAGGGTTTGATGAGATTAAAAAAGATGCAGTCTTGACCGCTGCTGCAGCTTCAGTGGGTGCAGGTTTTGTGGGGCTAATCTCTATTTTTAATATTTTTGGTCGTTTTGCTTGGGCGACTTCATCCGATAAATTAGGTCGAAAACGTACTTATTATATTTTCTTTATACTCGGCGCATTGATGTATTGCACGGCAACCTATGTGGCAGGATTTAAATCTCTGGCTTTGTTTGTTGGCAGCTTTTGTGTGATTGCATCGATGTACGGCGGTGGTTTTGCCACCATACCAGCCTATTTGGCGGATATGTTTGGCACGCAATTCGTTGGTGCAATTCATGGCCGGTTGTTAACCGCATGGTCAACTGCCGGTATTTTAGGACCGGTGGTGGTGAATTATATGCATGACACCAGGCTTGAAGCGGGGGTACCCTTTGACCAGATTTATGCCCCAATATTTTTGATGCTTGCAGGTTTATTGGTGGTGGGTTTCATTGCGAACCTGCTGGTGAAACCAGTTGCCGAAAAATATTACATGACAGACGCGGAGCTTGAACAAGTGCATCAATTGGCGCATGAGAAAATGATAGCCACGAATGGTGGCAACAACACAGCCAATTTGGATGCGGCTTCAAAATCGTCAAATCACACAGTGCTCATAGTCTTGGTATGGGCTTTTGTGCTTATCCCGATTAGTTTCGGGGTATGGAGTACGATTCAAAAAGCATGGGTTTTATTTCATTAACGTAGAGATCCTAGTGATATGCGGTAAAATGTGGCTTTATGCAATTTAAAGCCAGTTGAAGGATATTAAGACGTGAGAGAAATTGAAAGAAACCTGAATGGTGCCGGCATGCAAGTTGGCATCGTGCTATCAAGATTTAACAGTGATATTGGTGATGGCCTGCTGAGCGCATGTAAAAGTGAATTGCTTAAATTGGGTGTGGCACATGATGCCATCACGATTGCCACCGTACCCGGCGCACTAGAAACTCCGCTCATATTGCAGCACATGGCGTTGAGCGAAAAATATGACGCCTTGATTGCATTAGGAGCCATTATTCGTGGCGAAACCTATCATTTTGAAGTGGTTGCCAATGAATCTGCACGTGGCATTTCTGAAGTGCAATTGAACACAGGTGTGCCGGTTGCCAATGCCGTACTGACGACAGAAGATGATGATCAGGCCATTGCACGCATGCATGTTAAAGGGACTGAAGCTGCGCAAGTGGCAGTTGAAATGTACAATTTGGTTAGGGCGTTATGATTGATCATAATAAACCAACACGGACCAGCTTGATTGTCGAGCCTGATGCCGGCAAGGAAAAGAATGCCAACAGTAATCGTGCAGTAAAAAGCGGGGCGACTAAAAAAAATGGTAGTAAAAGCCGTAGAAAATCTCGTGAACTTGCTTTAAAGGCCGTTTATCGCGGCATGTTGAATCAGTCAGAATTGTCGCAAATATTTCGTGACATGGTAGATGACCCCGATTACAACAAGGCTGATGAGGCATACTTTAAGCAGTTATTACAAGACGTGATGACTCACCTTAATGCAATTGATGACAAGTTGCTCAATTTCATTGATCGACCAATAGCAGAGCTTAGCCCTATTGAGCATGCGATATTGCGCATCTCTGGCTGTGAGCTGATGTTTGACTTAAGCATTCCATATCGAGTGGTAATTAACGAAGGGGTGGAGCTTGCCAAGCTGTTTGGCGGTACAGATGGGCATAAATATATCAATGGGGTATTGGATAAATTTGCTGCCGATGTGCGTGAGGCAGAGGTGGCGCGTGCCAGAAGTTAGAAGTGCAGATTACTGCCATTTTCAGGCAGCTTCATGGTCAGGGCATTTCCTTAGCAGTCTGTGCTACTAACCTTTAGCGCGTAATTCCAAAATTTCCACTGCTGGCAATTTTTTACCTTCCAAAAACTCTAAAAATGCACCTCCCGCAGTGGAAATATAATCCACTTTATCCTCAATACCATATTTCTGAATAGCCGCAATGGTGTCACCACCGCCCGCCAAGGTAAACGCTTTCGTATTAGCAATTGCGTTGGCAATGGTTTTGGTCCCCTCAGCAAACTGATCAAACTCAAATACGCCCACTGGACCATTCCAAACTACGGTACCGGCATTTTTAATGATCTCTGCCAATTCATTAGCAGATTTCGCGCCAATATCAAAAATCATGTCATCAGATGTCACCGAGGCTACATCCTTCTTGACTGCAGGCTCATTGACATCAAATTTCTTGCCGCATACTACGTCCACAGCAATGGGCACGGCGGCGCCTCTTTTGGACATTTTGTCCATTAAGGTGCGTGCAACCGGGACTAAATCATCTTCGCACAGTGATTTACCTACCTCAAAACCCGCAGCTTTTAGAAAAGTGTTGGCAATGCCGCCACCAACAACCATTTGGTCAACTTTTTCAGATAAGCTTTCCAGTACTGTCAGTTTGGTAGAAACCTTGCTGCCCCCTACAATCGCCACCATAGGGCGCGCTGGATTGAGTAACGCTTTAGTCAGTGCCTCCAACTCATTTACAAGCAATATGCCTGCAGCAGCTACCGGCGCGAACTTTGCCACACCATGCGTACTCGCCTCTGCACGATGCGCTGTACCAAACGCATCCATTACAAATATATCGCACAGCTTGGCATATTTTTGTGACAATTCATCAAGGCTTTTTTTCTCACCTTTGTTGAAACGGCAATTTTCCAGCACAACCAACTCACCGACTGCCACATCAAAACCACCATCCACCCAGTCTTTAATCAAGCGAACTGGTTTTGATAGTTTTTGTGAAATGACATCAACGACAGGCTGCAGTGAGTTCTCTTCTGAATAGATACCTTCTTCAGGGCGACCAAGATGTGAAGTGACCATCACCATTGCACCAGCCTTCATAGCAAATGCTATGGTTGCCATTGAAGCAGTAATGCGCGCATCAGAGGTGACTTTGCCACCAGCCACTGGCACATTCAGGTCAGCGCGTATCAGTACACGCTTACCGCTCAAGTCTAGGCCTGTCATCTTGATTACATTCATTACATTCATCCTTTATTTAGCTGCCATCATCGCAACAGCATTATCCAGCATGCGGCAACTGAAGCCCCACTCATTGTCATACCATGCACAAACTTTTACTAACATGCCGTCTTTAGTGACCTTGGTCAAGGTCGCATCAAAGTTTGATGAGAAGCTGGTGTGATTATAATCAATAGATACTAACGGCGCCTCGTTGTAAGACAAAATGCCTTTGAGCGCGCCGCTTGCAGCGGCTTCGTGCATGATGTGATTGATTTCTTCTTTTGTGGTTGGGCGTGATGGCGTAAATGTTAAATCCACAATTGAAACATTGATAGTAGGAACACGAATCGCAAAACCATCCAGCTTGCCATTTAACTCAGGCAACACCAAACCAACGGCTGCCGCAGCGCCCGTTTTAGTTGGAATCAATGACGTGGTTGCAGAACGTGCGCGACGCATATCTGAATGATGCGCATCTGTTAGTACTTGGTCATTGGTGTATGAGTGTATGGTATTCATCAACCCGTTTACGATACCAATTTTCTCATGTAATGGCTTTACCATTGGCGCTAGGCCATTGGTGGTGCATGAGGCGTTGGAAATCACCGTGTGACTGGCTCGGATGACATCATGATTAACCCCATAGACCACCGTCGCGTCGATATCCTTATCGCCAGGCGCTGATAACAGCACTTTTTTAGCCCCTGAATCAATATGTACTTGTGCCTTAGCTTTACTATTAAATGCACCGGTACACTCCAATACAATATCTATGCCTAAATCACGCCATGGCAATTCTGCCGGATTGCGCGTCGAAAATGTTTTAATTTTTTGACTGCCGATAATCATGGCATCACCATCCACGCCCACATCAAATGGGAACCTGCCGTGCGCACTGTCGTAACGCGTTAAATGCGCATTGCTTTCTGCGTCGCAGCCTGCGCTATTAATTGCAATAATCTCAATGTCTTTACGACCTAACTCATATACTGCACGCAACACCATGCGCCCAATACGACCATAACCATTAATTGCTACTCGAATTGCCATGATAATCCCTAAACTTTCTCAATTGACTCAAAGCCGACTAAACACAAATAGCTTAAATCCACACACAACTTAACACTAAAAACCAGCTCTATAAAAAATTAAGGCACCCCAGTATTGAGGTGCCTTATTAAACTAGCTGACTAGACTTACAAAATTACCAAGATTAGTCAGCGTTAGTGAATTAAAGCACCGATTTAACAGTTGCCACTACATTTTCAACTGTAAAACCAAAATGTTTCAACAACACGCCACCTGGCGCTGATTCACCAAATGTATCAATACCAACCACAGCGCCTTCCAGACCTACATATTTACGCCAGAAGTCTGAGTGCGCTGCTTCAACCGCCACCCGTTTAACACCCGCAGTCAATACGCTGTCACGGTATGCTTTGTCTTGACGGTCAAACACGTTGGTTGATGGCATTGAAACCACACGTACTTTAGTTCCGGCGGCATTCAATTCAGCCGCAGCTTTAACAGCCAAATCAAGCTCAGAACCATTAGCAATGATGATGACATCCGCTTTACCGGCAACGTCTGAGAATACATAGCCACCTTTACGCATTAAATCAAACTGCGCTGCATCATGTTTGATGCCAGCCACGTTTTGACGGCTTAATACCAAGCTGCTAGGACCATTTTTGCGCTCAACTGCAGCAACCCAAGCTACCGCCGTTTCTGTTGAGCTACCTGGACGCCATACATCCATGTTAGGAATGTAACGCAAGCCAGATGTGTTCTCGATTGGTTGGTGAGTAGGACCGTCTTCTCCTTGACCGATAGAGTCATGTGACAGTACAGCGATAGTGCGTTGTTTCATCAGTGCTGCCATACGCAATGCGCTCTTGGCGTAATCTGAGAACATGTGGAATGTACCGCCGAATGGCAACAAGCCACCGTGCAATGCCATACCATTCATGATCGCGAACATACCGAATTCACGCACACCGTAAGAGATGTAATTGCCTGGCTCTTTGCCAGATACGTGTTTGAAGCTTGGTGCTGCAGTCAGGTTAGAGCCTGTCAAGTCAGCTGACCCGCCCAAGAACTCTGGCAATACGATAGCCAAAGCAGTGATTGCATTTTGTGAAGCTTTACGAGTAGCAATACCTTCTGCTTTTTCGTTAGTCGCGGCAATCAATGCATCAGTGGCTTGTTTCCAGTTAGCTGGCAAATCACCTGCCATGCGGCGTTTGAATTCTGCAGCTTCTTCCGGGAATGCTTTAGCATAAGCTTCAAACTTAGAGTCCCATTCCGTTTCCAGTTTAGAGCCCTTAGCTTTACCATCCCAGCCAGCGTAAACATCAGCTGGAATTTCAAATGGCGCATGTGACCAACCAATCGCCGCACGCGTAACCGCAACTTCAGCATCACCTAATGCAGAACCATGGCAGTCATGGCTACCCGCTTTGTTTGGTGAACCTTTACCAATAATGGTTTTACAGCAGATCAATGATGGCTTGTCTGTTACTTTTTTCGCAGCTTTAACAGCAGCATCAATCGCAGCAGAATCATGACCATCAACTGATTGAACGTGCCAGCCGTAAGCTTCAAAACGTTTAGCAGTGTCGTCTGTGTACCAGCCTTCAATGTGACCGTCGATAGAAATGCCGTTGTCATCCCAGAAAGCCACCAATTTACCCAAGCCCCATGTACCAGCCAAAGCACAAGCTTCATGTGATACGCCTTCCATCATACAGCCATCACCCAGGAAGCAGTAAGTGTAATGGTCAACAATGTCGTGGCCTGGCTTGTTGAATTGGTCGGCCATTAATTTCTCAGCCATTGCAAAACCAACTGCATTGGTAATACCTTGACCTAATGGGCCTGTTGTTGTTTCAATGCCTGGAGCATAGCTGTACTCTGGGTGACCAGCACATTTTGAATGCAATTGACGGAAAGTCTTGATTTCATCCATAGGCAAATCATAGCCTGTTAGATGTAACAATGAGTAGATCAACATTGAACCGTGGCCGTTAGAGAGCACAAAGCGATCACGATCAGCCCAGTTTGGATTAGTTGGATTGTGACGCAAGTGGTGATTCCACAATACTTCTGCAATTTCTGCCATACCCATAGGCGCACCTGGGTGGCCAGAGTTAGCCTTTTGCACTGCATCCATAGATAACGCACGAATCGCGTTACACAGATCTTGACGTGTTGCCATTGTTTTCTCCCTTAATGATTAGAACTTGAGGACTTATTAAAGGTGGCGTTTTGCGCGGAACCTCATAAAACCTGAATTAAATTTGTTAAAAAGACAGTAAAACTCACCGCTTTTCGTTGAAAGCTAAATTATTGCTTATATAGCCTTTTTCGGCAAGTGCAACATCCGAAAAGTGGTGTTTTAGGGCAACAATTAGCTAAAAAATAACATCCTGAAATGACAATTTAAGACTTAGCCAATAGTTATTAGGCGCTCGTTTGCAGCAGACTGCAATGTCGCTTCAATTGCCCGACAATTTGCTTTTGCATCGGTGAAAGTTAAATGGGGCTGCTTATCATTCAATACGCAATCACTAAAATGTTCTATTTCTAGATTAAAGTGATTGCTTGGCGCAAAGCGTTCCTCTGCGTATTTTCCATCTTCTAAACCCCAGGAGATCACAGGCACATCATTTTGAAATACCCAGGCCGCATGGCATTTCACCCAACCTTTGGTGCCAATAATTTCGTATTCAGATTTGCGTGAGCGTTCAAAACTAATATCAAAATGGCCAAAACGAGCACGGCCTTCTGCATCTTGTCCAAAATCTAATACACCGCTAGTGACAATGTCCGCCCCCACCTCATTAAATTTAGCATGAGCAATCACAGATTGTGGCTCTGCCGGCGTGCCGTCCCGACCAAAACACCAGCGCAGAGAATGAATGGCATAAGGGCCAATATCCCACATAGCACCACCGCCCTGCTCAACCCCAGCGGCAATGCGATACATGCGCGCCGGTCGCATCAAGAATGAATAGGATGTGCGCACTGAAAGCACATCACCGATCAAGCCGGATTCAACAATCTCCTGTACCCGTGCATGCTGCGGATGGAAGCGATACATAAAGCCTTCCATCACTTTCACCTTATTCTTGATAGCGGCGGCTTCAATCGCCTCGATAGCGGCAACCGTTAACGCCATCGGCTTTTCAATCAGCACATGCTTGCCTGCATTGATGGCTTTGAGTGCCCATATTGCATGCTCATTATTTGCCATTGGGCAGTAAATAGCTTCTATATTTTTATCGGCAATCAGCGCATCTAAATTGTCATAACATTGCACGCTATTAGCATGCTTTTCTATAAAACCCAGGGGCGCATATTTTTCCAGCGTGGCTTTAGCCGCACCAGCACGACGACTGGCAATAGCAACGAGTTGTGAGTTAGACGCTTCAATAATCGCTGGCAGCAAACGCTCATTGACACGAGCAGCGCCCAATATGCCCCAACGCAGCTTTCTATTTTCAATCATCTACTCAACCCACTAACTTTCAGCCTATCCTTAAATAGACTCCTGAGCGAACCATTTAATGCTGCAACCGATACTGGCGATCTGATCCTTAGGACCTTCGCCAGTTTCTGCAATCAACTTCATAGCATCAAACAAATCTCTCGGATTATTTTGCTCTGGCGCATGACGACCCGTTGCATCAAATCTGCCACGATATTGCAGCTCTAAATGTGCGTTAAACCCGAAAAAGTCAGGCGTGCAAACCGCACCATAAGCCCTCGCGACTTCCTGCGTATCATCCAGCACATAGGGAAACGGAAAATTAAACAACTTCGCCTCTTCCATCATGCGCTCATAGGAATCTTCAGGGTAATTCTCTGCATCGTTGCTTTGAATCGCGATGGTATTGATCCCGTACGTCAACAACTCACGACAGTCATTGACCAAGCGGGTTTTAATGGCCTTGACATAAGGGCAGTGGTTGCAAATAAACATCACTAACAAACCATTTTTACCGGCAATATTCGCCAAAGAATAACGCTTACCGTCAACACCAAGCAAATCAAAATCAGACGCGCGCTGACCAAAATTGCATACTGGGGGATTTAAGCTAGCCATCTTATTCTCCTTATTTCGTTATACTTATTATTGATGTGATAACGTTAGCGTTTATATTATCACTATTCGTTTTATTTTTTTCTTAACTTTTGGAGTTGCCCATTTTATGGCTAATTTGCGCTTTTTTACAAACTCGCCTTTGGCATTAAATACATCCGTGCAACTCTCAGATAACGCGGCCGCACACGCTACGCGAACATTACGTTTAAATGTGGGCGATAACGCCATCATGTTTAATGGTGATGGCTTTGATTATGAATGCACACTAACCTCTATCAAGAAAAACAATGTAATCGCAACAATCACAAGCGCAACACCAGTAAGCAACGAATCTGCTCTAAACATCACTTTGCTACAAGCGATTTCCAGTGGAGATCGCATGGATTTTACTATTCAAAAAGCCGTAGAACTTGGTGTAAAAAACATTCAGCCGATTACCAGCCAACGCAGCGTGGTAAAACTATCTGCTGAACGCGCTGAAAAACGTACAGAACATTGGCAGAATGTGGCGATTTCCGCATGCGAGCAATCAGGTCGCGCAGTCATCCCTAAAGTCTTTCCGCCGCTGTCGCTTGAAAACTGGCTCAGTCAAAATCCAAACAATCATGCAACCCGCATTTTGCTCAATCCTGTCGGCGCAAAACGCTTAGCAGAAATGCAACAACCGACATCCGCGATTCAGCTACTTATCGGCGCAGAGGGCGGGTTAAGTCAAAGCGAAATTGACCTTGCAAGCTCACAGGGCTTTCAGTCCATTGTGCTTGGGCCGCGTATCTTGCGCACGGAAACTGCTGCATTAACTGCGATTTCAGCCATGCAATGCCTATGGGGGGATTTTTAACAACATTCAAATGGCATACTTTGCACTGCGCCTTGAATTGCAATAATTTGTATTTATTACAAATAAGCCCTATAATAATGTAAATATTACAAATACAGGCGCCTACGCTATGCCTCTCGGCAACCACATTCGCAATTTACGTAAATCTCGCAACCTCACCTTGCAGCAGCTTTCCTATCTTGTGGATGCCGATGCGGGAAATTTATCCCGTATCGAACGTGGTGAATTGGGCGTTTCAGAAACGATGCTGCGTAAAATTGCTGCAGCGCTGAATACAACACCCGCCAACCTTTATGCTGAAAGTGATGCCTCCGAAGCTCAGTTAGCGGTTGATGAGCGACGTTCAGCCTACATTACCCCGCAGACCCAGGTGTTAAATAAAGCAGGCACCACTAATGCCAAAGACTTTGTGTATTGGTTTCGCTCTGCTACGCCTTACATTCATGCGTTTGGTGGACGCACGTTTGTCATTGCTTTCGGCGGCGAGGTGGTTAATGAGCAGCAGTTCATCGCGCTATCGCACGACCTCAACCTGCTTGCCAGCCTTGAGGTCAGGCTAGTGTTGGTGCATGGTGCACGTCCGCAAATTGAGCAGCGCTTAAAACGAGACAAACTTACCCCCATATTTCATAACGGCTTACGTGTCACCAATGATGAAGCGATGGAGGCGGTAAAAGAAGCAAACGGCGCAGTGCGCGTTGAAATTGAAGCTCTGCTTTCAATGGGGATTGCCAACTCACCCATGGCAGGCGCAGACATTCGCGTGGCAAGTGGCAACTTTGTCACCGCCAAGCCACTGGGGGTGCGTGACGGCGTAGATTTGCAGCACACCGGTGAAGTGCGCAAAGTGGATGCTGTCGGTATTCAAAAACGTTTGGATGACAATGAGATGGTGCTGCTCTCACCGCTCGGCTACTCTCCCACTGGCGAAGCATTTAACTTAAGTTTGGAAGATGTTGCGGTGAGCACTGCCATTGCATTGGATGCGGATAAACTCATCTTTTTAATGGATTCTGAAGGTGTGCATAACTTACGTGGTGAGTTACTGCGAGAGATGACCGCCGAAAAAGCCAAGAACCTGCTACGCAATGTACGTGAAACTGAGCAGGCCATCAATATTTCCGAGGACGTTACTTATTACCTCCCTGCCGCTGTGCGCGCGTGTGAGTACGGCGTGGCGCGCACCCACCTGATTAGCCGCCATATTGATGGCGCAATTATTCAAGAGTTATTCACATTGGATGGCATAGGCACCATGGTGACCGAGTTAAATTTAGAAAGTATGCGTCAGGCTGACATTGATGACGTCGGCGGCATATTAAAACTGATTGAACCGCTTGAAAATGAAGGTTTTTTGGTACGCCGCGGGCGCGAGCACATTGAGATGGAAATTAACCATTTTTATGTGATGGAGCATGACAATCGCATCATTGGCTGTGCGGCACTATACCCGTTTGTTACTGATAAAACCGCCGAATTTGCATGCCTAGCAATCGACCCGGCCTATCGCGGTGCGGGACGTGGCGATAAGCTGTTCGGTTACTGTGTAGCACAAGCCAAAGCACAGGGCTACAGAAGTCTGTTTTGCCTGACGACAAGGACAGAGCATTGGTTTTTAGAGCGTGGCTTTGTTGAGCAGAGTGTAGAAAAACTGCCAGCAGAAAAACAAAAACTTTATAATTTTCAGCGCAAATCCAAGGTGTTTAGCAAAACATTGTAAACAAATTTTGGTTACAATTACGCAAACTAAACTAACTGAAATTTACGCTTACGGGAAACTTTATGTTAAGCCAAACCACTGCTGCAAAAAAAGCACAAACCCTTGCTGAGGCACTACCCTACATCAAACGATTTTTTGACAAAACCATCGTCATTAAATACGGTGGCAACGCCATGACTGATGAGCATCTAAAGGAGTGCTTTGCCAAAGATGTGGTATTACTAAAACTTGTCGGGATGAACCCCGTGGTTGTGCATGGTGGCGGGCCACAAATCAACGAAATGCTGGATAAACTAGGCAAAAAAGGTGAGTTTATACAAGGCATGCGCGTTACCGATGAAGAAACCATGGACGTTGTCGAGATGGTACTTGGCGGGCAAGTTAATAAAGAAATCGTTAACCTAATCAATCGTCACGGCGGCAAAGCGGTTGGCTTAACTGGTCAAGATGGCAATTTCATCCATGCCCATAAACTGCTGATAGAAGACAAAGATAACCCGGAAAAAATGATTGATATCGGTCAAGTGGGTGAAATCAGCGCGATTGACCCTAGCATTATCAACTTCTTGGATAGCGGCGACTTCATCCCGGTAGTTGCGCCAATTGGCGTGGGCAAAGATGGCGAAACCTACAACATCAATGCAGACGTTGTAGCTGGCAAGCTGGCTGAAATATTAAACGCAGAAAAATTGATTTTGCTCACTAATACGCCTGGTGTTTTAGATAAAAACGGGGAATTACTCACTGGCCTAACCCCTAGGCAAATTGATGATTTGGTTGCTGATGGCACGCTCTCTGGCGGTATGCTACCTAAAATCAGCTCAGCTTTGGATGCAGCGCGTAGTGGCGTAAAAGCGGTACACATCATTGATGGACGCGTTGAACATGCGCTATTACTTGAAGTACTCACGGATGAAGGTGTCGGGACGCTGATTAAAGCCAAATAGTTTCTTTAGATTTTAATATGCGCAATAAAATCTGGATTTTTGATTTGGATGACACGCTGCACAATGCCTCTGCGCACATTTTTCCCGTGATGAATCGTGCCATGACGCAGTACATTATGGACTCGTTAGATTTGGATGAATCCGAAGCACAAAAATTACGTCAGCACTATTGGCGCATCTACGGCGCCACGCTAAAAGGGCTCATGCGCCACCACAACACTGACCCGCATCATTTTTTGCAGGAAACACACCGTTTAATGAATTTACCGGAAATGGTTATTCAAGTACAACGTCTTCGGCATATGTTGAAATGCCTCTCAGGACGTAAGTTAGTGTTCACAAATGCGCCTCGCAGCTACGCCCTGCGCGTACTGGAGATATTAGGCGTTGATGATGTTTTTGAATTGATATTCAGCGTCGAATCCACACAATTCCATGCCAAACCGTCAGCGCGTGGTTTTCAGAAATTGCTTAAAACCATTAAAGCCAAAGCGTGCGACTGCATTATGCTGGAGGATAGCTTGCCGGCACTCATGACAGCAAAACGGCTCGGCATGAAAACAGTCTGGGTAAGCAAAAAATTGCAAAAGCCGAATTTTGTAGATTATCGAATATCTACAGTGTTAGCACTTACTCACATTAAGCTATAATCTGAACGAACATTTGTTAGGAAAATAAAATGGCAGGCGAACGCAAACAACAAATTCTGGAAACTCTAGCCAAGATGCTAGAGGCACCAAAACGTGAGAAAATCACCACCGCATCGCTGGCAGCCAAGCTGGAAGTCAGTGAAGCCGCACTGTACCGTCATTTTGCCAATAAAGCGCAAATGTTTGAAGGTCTGATTGCATTTATTGAAGAAACGATTTTTGGCTTAATCAACAAAATCAGCACTGAAGAAACTGAAGGCTTCAGACAAATACAACGCATTGTTACCATGTTGTTAGTGTTTGCAGAAAAAAACCCTGGTATGACCCGCGTGCTGACGGGTGATGCACTGGTGAATGAAGACGACAAACTGCAACACCGCATCAATCAACTCCACGACCGCATTGAAGTTACCTTGAAGCAAAGTCTGCGTATTGCAGAGACGCAAACTAGCCACAAATTTGATGCAGAAGCACAGGCGAACCTGATTGTTTGCTACATTGTTGGGCGCTGGCAGCAATATGCCAAGAGCGGATTTAAGCGCA
Organism: Methylotenera oryzisoli; assembly: GCA_945872425.1. Lineage (GTDB taxonomy): Bacteria > Pseudomonadota > Gammaproteobacteria > Burkholderiales > Methylophilaceae > Methylotenera > Methylotenera oryzisoli_C. The sequence continues at coordinate 42,972 of CAMBZE010000002.1, forward strand.
AGCCAACGGAGTTTATCGAGCAGCAATTACCGAATTTACTATGATTTAGATTAGGTTAATTATCGCTATTCTGTTAAATAATCCGTTATGCCGTGCACGACATGGCATCCAGTGTCTTTAATTGAACAACCCTAGAGTCACTGGATACCGGCTTTTCTCGCATGAATAATCTGCTTTAGCAGATATATTCTGCGGTGATGACCTTTACGGTCACGCCGGTATGACAACAAAAATAACCATCGTATTATTTACTGGAATAGACTTAGGAAAGAAACATGGAAGGCAAAATTTTTGGTTTTACTGAGGCGCAGATTACCGAATTTGGTATGACGTTTGGTGTTGGTGGTCTGATGCTATTAATGATTTTTATCGTAGGCCACTTGGCATGGGAATCAAAAGTAGGCAAATTTGGTACATTTATCTTATTTTTAGGGTTAACCTTTGGCTTGATTGGCTTTGTCGCCAAGTATTTTATACAGCACTCACTTAACATTCAATAAATCCACGCCCTATCACCCCTAGCATTTTTCTAGCCAATAACTGATTACCAAAATTCAGAAACCGGCAAACAAAGTTATAAGACTTTCATTACTGCCTGCAACCTTGCATCATGCACTGCATCCTTGATTTTTTCCGGATCATTATGCATCGATGCCACCGCTCCCGCATCCACACTTAGTGCAGCAGTTAACACTTTCAACATTAAATCTGCGGCTGGTGTTGGGCAGTTCTCCAGCCCGATTCTGCCTCGAGCATCTGCTTCACAAGCCTGTAAAAAACATTGAAATCTGACTGGCTGACGAATGGCGTCGAGCTGAATTAAAAACTCCAACAGTGTGCTGGGACGCATTTGTAGAGACTGATGCAATTTTCCATGAAACTTTGCAACCATCACCCCAAGTTCTTTGCAATCGTTAGGAACCCGTAATCGTTTACAAATTTCCTTTAGCAAACTAACGCTATGCTCTTCATGCCCAATATGGCGCGGTAGCATTTCTTTAGGCGTTACGCCTTTACCAAGATCATGCATCAAGGCAGCAAAGCGTACTGATAAGGTGAAATTCTGCCGTGCGGCATAATCAATCACCATCATCACGTGCACACCCGTATCAACCTCGGGATGATGTTGTGGTGGCTGTGGCACGCCCCACAACTTATCCAGCTCCGGCAATATTTTTTGCAATGCCCCGCACTCTCGCAACACTGCAAACATACGTGATGGTTTAGCTTCCATTAAGCCCTTGGCCAGCTCTTGCCAAACACGCTCTGCTACCAGTGCATCCACCTCTCCTGCATTGACCATTTGCCGCATTAAGGCAAGGGTTTCCGCTGCCACATTAAAGTCTGCAAGGCGTGCGGAAAAGCGCGCTGCGCGTAAAATTCGCACCGGGTCTTCGGCAAAGGCGTTGCTTACGTGGCGCAGTGTTTTAGATTTGATATCTGCCAAACCATTAAACGGATCAATCAAGCTACCATCATCACTTTTTGCAATCGCGTTAATCGTTAAATCGCGACGCGCTAAATCTTCTTCCAAAGTGACTTCTGGTGAGGCATGTACGCTAAAACCTTTGTAACCCTTTGCGGTTTTACGTTCAGTGCGCGCCAGCGCATACTCATCATGAGTTTGGGGATGTAAAAATACGGGGAAATCTTTGCCAACCGGCTTAAAGCCCGCCGCCACCATTGCTTCCGGAGTACTGCCAACAACAACATAATCTTTGTCTTTTACTGCAAAGCCTAGCAACTCATCGCGAACCGCCCCGCCTACAAGATAGGTTTGCATAGTGTCCATTGGCATTACTTGTCTGCCAAAATAATTTCAAACATACCAGCGCCTGGAATAACCCCCAAACGAGATTTTATACTTTGCACCCCCACACCCAGCCTCGGAGCATACATCTGTGCATTAGCCATCACTTTCTGTACGTAGTTTCTTGTTTCGCTGAAGGGAATCGTTTCTATGTAGATGGCAGCCTCTAACGGCTCGCTTGCCATCCAGCGTTTTGCACGACTTGGCCCCGCATTGTATGCGGCAGTTGCCATTACCGCCTGACCACTCATCAGCTCTAGGGTGTAACGCATATAGTATGTCCCAATACCAACATTGGTTGATAAATCATGAATCATGTCATTGCTATAGCCATCCATGCCCATACGTTTAGCCGCCCATTTTGCAGTTGTTGGCATCAATTGCATTAAGCCTGTTGCGCCCACACCGGATTTTGCATAATGCATAAAGCGGCTTTCCTGGCGCGCCAGACCATACATCCAAGCTTCATCTACATTTTCATTACGGGCAGAAGCGCGGAATAAATCACGATAAGGTATGGGGTAACGCAAACTATAATCATGCAATTGCTTAGTGTTATCTGCGGTGCTAATTGCGATGTCATACCATTTTTGTCGTGTGGCATATTCAGCGGCGGCAAGTAACTGCTTGTCATCAAAATTGCGCGTTGCCCACACCCACTCAGCCTTTGCCTCCCAACGCATATCAAGACGTTGCAACTCAACGGCACGCTTAATCGCTAGCTGACTCGCAATGGAAGTGACTTCATTTTCCGTGGCAGTGTATTCTTCTTGCACTTTGCCCATAACGCTTTCCAATTCTTCAGCTGCCAGCAAGCCATAATAGTGGCGCTCTTTAGAAAGCGGTCCAAATATTGCATTTGCCTCAGCCTGCAGGTTTTGTTCTTTAAAGGCACGCGCGCGCCAATAACGCCATGCGCCCTCCTCCAACTGCTTGGCTGACATTAATGATATTGCACGCGCAACAGTGGCCCAATCATCAGCACGCAACGCTGCCCGCACCTGCCATGCAAGCTGCTCTTTATCTAAGTTTACATCTTTCGCCAAAGCATAATATTCAAGCGCATCAAGATGATGATTACGTGCGGCATGGTAAGCGATACGCCCCCAACCAAAGGCGCGGTTGTCCGGTGTGAATTTATTTTGCAGCTCATCAAAAACAGCAATCGCCTCCTCCACATTTGTTCGCGCTAGGCGATCAAGCGCATATAGATTAACTTCTATGCCATAGCGCGTTTTAAATGAAGCGCTCACGTTGCTATTCGTTTTTTTATGGCCAACTTTAATAAGTGTTGGTTTATTCTCCAACAAAGCCTGCGGTGACTGGTCTGCCGCATCCAAGAATTTAAGATCTTTTTCGTCAATATCCGGCAATCGCAACGCAACACTCTTGGCAACGCCCAATTTTCCATCTTGCAGCGCCAATCTGAACCTTGCCCAGACGTCATCCACAGTCAGTACGTCTTTTTTCTGCAGTGCATCGAACAACGGATCGCAATTGCTTGGCAGGTCTGCTGTTGTTAGCCACAAAGCTCGTGCTTGTGCAGCTATATCAACATCATTTAGCTGTGTATGTCCGAACAAGGCATAACACTGTAGCGCAACATCCTCACGCCTAAAATTTGCATATTGCTCAAAAAACACAGGCCACTCTTGCTGCTTGCCCAGCTTTTTCAGCCACTCTCCGCGCAGACGTTCGGCAAAGGGCATGTCCTGATATTGGCTTAAAAAATTCAAAACCTCAGTATTGTCAGCCTGCTCCAGACTGAGCAGCATTAACCAGTAGTCTGCATACGGGGCTAAAAGATATGCTTGGGCTTTAAGCTGACTAACATCCTCAGCTAAAGCGATTTTATTTTTGCTGGCGTAAGATTCACGCGCATGCTGAAAAAGTGACTGGTCTGACAGTGCCAATGCCTGAGTTGGCAAGAGCGCAATGTAAAGAAAAGTGCCCAAGAAAACTTTGCTCAGATAAAGCGCTGAGCAATGTTTCATTAAATTATTTAACGGGTTAAACATAGAATATGCGTCGCAACACAAAAAGAATAGCCACCGCGACAACCAAGAACAGTGTGTATTTAAGTGTTTGTTTGAAGTAATTCAGGTATTTTTTATCATCTAACAACAAATACAAGCCAAGCAACACCATTGCGGTAATCACTAGCAGAACAAATATCAGGCGAATCATTAACACGGCACGCCCCTTTCATGTTTATTTTATTTTTACTAAACAATATATTTAGTAAACCGGCTCTAGTATTAGCTGCTCGGATTGCGATAAAAATGCCGTGGGCGCATCTTCTTGTTTTTCAAACGTAATGTATTCCCACGCAGTTTCATCTTGCATCAACGCCCGTAACAACTGGTTATTGAGCGCATGCCCTGATTTGTAAGCATAAAAAGCACCAAGTATCGGATGCCCCAACATATATAAATCGCCAATCGCATCCAGCACTTTGTGCTTTACAAACTCGTCGTCATAACGCAAACCGTCGCTATTTAATACGCGGTATTCATCTAACACAATGGCGTTATCCAGACTGCCGCCACGCGCCAAACCATTAGAACGCAAATATTCAACCTCGTGCATAAAGCCAAAGGTGCGCGCACGACTAATTTCCTTAATGTAAGAATCGGCGGCAAAATCAATGCTGACATTGTTGCCGGAGTGTTCAAATACCGGGTGATTAAAATCAATCGTAAAATCAATCTTAAAGCCGTGATAAGGCTCAAAACGTACCCATTTATCGCCTTCTTTAACTTCAACGGTTTTTTTAACGCGTATAAATTTTTTAGGTGCAACCTGTTCAACAATGCCCGCTTGCTGCAATAAAAATACAAAAGGACCAGAACTCCCATCCATGATGGGTATTTCAGCAGCATCTACATCCACATAGACGTTATCCACACCCAGGCCAGCCAATGCCGACATGATATGTTCAACCGTCGCAACGCGGGCGCCATTGGCCTCCAGCGCAGAACACATGCGTGTATCGTGTACTGCGTCAGGAGTAGCCAGAATTTCATTGGGTTGAGGCAGATCAACCCGTTTGAAAACAATACCAGTGTCAGGTGCAGCAGGGCGCAGGGTAAGAGTAACCTTTTCGCCGTTGTGCAAACCAACGCCTGTGGCGCTAATCGCTTGTTTTAATGTGCGCTGCTTTAACATGTACTCTCTATTTTCCTGTTTCAAAACGTGTTAGCCACTTAATCATAGCCTGTATATTTGCCTTATGAATCAAGCAAATAATAACATAATTCGCTGCAGTCACTCCAGCAAACTAAACCGCCTCATCAACAGCAAGCATTAGTTAGTCCGCTTGTTTACGCAAAAATGCCGGGATGTCATACTCATCAACCCCTGACATTTTCATCGCTTCAACTTGTGCGCGGCGGCTATTTGAACCGAACACTGCAGGGGTTGCATCCTCTGCCATCATGCTATTGCCAACCATATTGCCACCCATGCCACCACCGACAAAAATAGGCTGATTAGTTGTGCCATCCCGTATCACTTGCTGTGGCATCACACGTAGCTCTGGTTTTGGTCGACGACCTTGCGCGCCAGTCAACCCAGTCGCTACCATCGTGACTCGCAGGCCATCACCCATGGCTTCATCAAACACGTTACCTACAATCACGGTTGCGTCTTCCGCAGTAAAGGCTTTGATGGTGTTCATCACGTCATAGTACTCTTTCATTTTGAAGGCGCTTGAAGTGGTGATATTCACTAAAACGCCACGTGCATTCGCCAAATTGACATCTTCCAGCAATGGGCTTGCCACTGCTTGCTCAGCGGCAATGCGCGCGCGCTCAGGGCCGGTAGCCAATGCTGAACCCATCATCGCCATACCCATCTCAGACATTACCGTGCGTACGTCAGCAAAGTCAACGTTCACCATACCAGCACAATTGATGATTTCAGCGATGCCTGAAACTGCATTGTGCAACACATCATTAGCGGCTCTGAACGCCTCCAGGAATGGCACATCTTCGCCCAACACTTCCATCAATTTTTCGTTCGGAATCACAATAAGTGAGTCCACGTACTTAGATAATTCATCTAGACCATCAGCGGCGACTTTAGTGCGTTTTCCTTCAAAAACGAAAGGTTTAGTCACGACAGCGACCGTCAAAATGCCCATTTCTTTTGCAATTTGTGCAATCACTGGTGCTGCGCCGGTACCGGTACCACCACCCATACCTGCAGTAATGAACAACATATCTGCGCCATCAATCAGCTCAGCAATCGCATCGCGATCTTCCAGTGCAGCTTCGCGGCCGACTTCTGGTTTAGCACCGGCACCCAAGCCTCTTGTCATTGCCTCGCCGATTTGCAATACCGTCTTGGCCTGGCTCTTTTTCAAAGCTTGCATATCGGTATTAGCACAAATAAATTCAACGCCACCGACACTCTTTTCAATCATATGCGCAACCGCGTTGCCGCCGCAACCGCCTACACCGATGACCTTAATCACGGCTTCCTGTGAATTTTTTTCCATAATTTCAAACATTTTGCTGCCTCCTCTTTTTAACTTTCACGATGACTAAGTTTACTTCTGCCTTTTACTGCTTTTCTACTGCTTAACACTTACAACTTTTTAAAAATCTCCCTAACAACAAGCTGGCACCGATAAATGTTGATTAAAAGTTACCTTGAAACCAACCTTTCATTCTCTCCAGAATTCTGCCAAATGAGCTTGATCCCAACTGCCCTCTCAAGTGACGCTCTAATTGCTGTTTTCCCATTAACACCAAGCCAACTCCAGTGGCATAACGTGGATTGCTAACAACTTCTGACAAGCCGCCCACATAACGTGGCAAACCCAAACGCACCGGCATGTGGAAGATTTCCTCACCCAACTCCACCATGCCGCGCATCATGGCCGAACCGCCGGTAATGACGATGCCCGATGCAATCATGTCCTCCATTCCGCTACGGCGCAGCTCTTCGAGTACTAACTCATAAAGTTCAACCACGCGTGGCTCTAACACTTCAGCTAGGGTTTGTACTGATAATTGACGTGGTTCACGACCATCCACCCCAGGCACTTCAACCACTTCACGCGGATCAGTCAATTGGCTCAATGCACAGCCATGTTTAATTTTGATGTCTTCTGCTGATTGCGTAGGTGTACGAAATGCCACCGCCACATCGTTAGTCATTTGGTCGCCTGCAATCGGCACCACTGCGGTATGACGTATCGCACCTTGCTTGAACACGGCAATATCAGTAGTACCGCCGCCAATATCTACCAGGCAAACGCCCAGATCTTTTTCATCTTCGGTCAACACAGCCAAGCTTGAAGCCAACGGTTGCAATATCAAATCACTCACTTCAATACCGCAACGCTTGATGCACTTCACAATATTTTGTGCAGCCGCCACGGCGCCAGTCACGGTATGTACTTTTACTTCCAGTCGCATGCCGCTCATTCCCAATGGCTCGCGCACACCCTCCTGGCCATCAATAATAAATTCCTGCGTTAAAATGTGTAGAATTTGCTGATCCGCCGGCAGGGCGATAGCTCGTGCCGTTTCAATCACACGATCTATGTCCATTTGTGACACTTCATCCTCTTTGATTTTCACCATGCCATGAGAGTTAAGGCTCTTAATATGGCCGCCAGAAATGCCGGTGTAAATATTGTTGATTTTGCAATCCGCCATCAGTTCAGCCTCTTCCAACGCGCGCTGAATCGATTGCATAGTAGATTCGATATTCACCACCATACCTCTCTTCAGACCACGTGAAATGTGCTGCCCCAAGCCAATCACTTTGAGTGTACCTTCCGGTTGTAACTCAGCGACGATAACCACAATTTTTGATGTGCCTATATCCAAACCCACAATTAAATTTTCATCTTCTTTGATTTTGCTCATCGTTTATCCCTTCCGTGAATTAAGTCACGGTTTTTGTTTGTTTTCTTACAATTTCGTTTAACTTGGTGCTTTTAAAATCAATATCATCTGGCACTGCTTTAATTTGCTCAGCATCGTTAGATTTAATCGCCTCTGTAGGTTTACGCACGGCAAATCCATTGGGATAACGTAAATCTGCGTAGATAATTCTTTTGTTTAGTCTGACAATAGTTCTGCTGTAAACCGTAGTAAATTTTGCTAATCTAGGCTGCATTTCTGTTCTGCCCAACTCAACCACCATGCCATTTGTAGTGATTATTTGCCACGCGCGACGTGGTGTAAGCGTCAGCACAGCAATTTCCAAGTCCGCCGTTTTTAGTACTTCATTAAACTCATTGTATTGAGATGCCACTTCTATCACACCGTCATCCGGGCCATAAAAAATCGGCAAATCACTGCCTAATGCCGCATGAAATAATTCTCCGTGCGTGTTCACCAAAGCAGCATTGCTCCACCGCGCCATCGCCTGATGCTCTTCTACCATCACCTCCAACTTATCTGGCCAGCGGCGACGTACGCTTACATTGCGTGCCCAAGGCAGCTTTTCAAAAGCATCACGTGCCTTGATTAAATCCAAAGTGAAAAAATTACCTTTCAAATGCTTGGCCACAATCAACTTCACCTGCTCACGACTCACATGACTCAACTGTCCATCCACCTTAACTTCCCGCAACGGAAAAATAGGCATATGCACTACCGCGTACAACGCTGCGTATAGCATTGCTACTACACTCAATGCGAACAGCAGGTTAGCTATCCAGTTCAGCAGTGTCGGTTTATCCCACATCGGCCAACTCCAAGATCTGCACTGCCAATTCATCAAAGCTGATACCGGCAGCTTTTGCCGCCATCGGCACGAGGCTATGGTCAGTCATGCCGGGGCTAGTATTAATTTCCAAAAAGTAATGATTGCCCGCAGCATCCATCAAAAAGTCCACGCGTCCCCAACCTCTACAGCCAATGGTACTGAACGCCTGCAATGCTTCCTGCTGAATTTGCGCTTCTTTTTCAGCAGTCAAGCCACATGGGCATAAATACTCGGTATCGTCGCGCAGGTATTTGGCCTCGAAATCGTAAAATTCATTTTTCGGCACGATACGCACAATCGGCAGCGCCTTATTACCTAAAATACCGACGGTATATTCACCGCCGCCCACAAACTGCTCTGCGATGACCAACGGATCTGATTCGGCAGCAAGTTCATAAGCCGCTTTTAAGCCGCCTGCTTGTTTTACTTTGCTGATACCAATGCTTGAACCCTCATTGGCAGGTTTTACAAACAATGGCAACCCGAGTTTTTGTTCAATGGCAGTAAAATCAGAATCTGCTTTTACTAACTCAAACGCTGGAGTGCTAATACCAGCTGCCGACCAAATCATCTTGGTACGCCATTTATCCATGCCAATCGCCGATGCCATCACACCGCTACCAGTGTAGGGAATACCCAGCAGCTCCAGCGCGCCTTGCATCGCACCATCTTCACCAAAGCGTCCGTGCAGAGAAATCATCGCTATATCAAAATTTTCCAAATCATGCAGTGGACGTGCGGCAGGATCGAAGGCATACGCATCAATACCTTGTCTCAGTAAGGCAGCCAGCACAGCTGAACCGCTTTTGATCGAAATTTCACGCTCGGCTGATTTACCGCCAAACAACACCGCTACTCTGCCAAAATCTCGCATCATTGCCTTACCTCCAGCGTCCCTAATGAAAGCTCTCCCAACATCTTAATCTCTTGCTGTAACGCCACGCCTTGCTTTGCCAGCACCGTGTCGCGTATATGCTTGATTAACAACTCAATATCCAGCGCAGTGGCGCCACCTACATTCACAATGAAATTGGCATGTTTTTCTGAAACTTGCGCACCGCCAATGATGTATCCTTTCAAGCCGCTTGCCTCTATCAATCGTGCCGCATAATCACCTGTTGGATTCCTAAAAGTAGAACCAGCACTCGGTAAATTCAGCGGTTGAGCATTCAGGCGCTTTGCTAACAATTCTTTAATTTTTCGCGCAGACTCATGAGCATCCCCATCAGCCAAACCAAGCCAAGCGGCAACAAACCACTCATCAGCTACCGGCTTATCAATATGCCGATAACTCGGAACAAACTCTCCTGCATCGCGCGTATTTAACTCACCCTGTCTATTAATGGTGGTCACGCGCCTCACTACATTCCAGGTTTCACTACCGTAGCAACCTGCGTTCATGGCAAGTGCGCCACCTAACGTACCCGGAATTCCCGCAAAAAACTCCGCACCAAACAAAGCCTCTTTGGCGCAGAATTTTGCCAATTTCGCACAGGTCACGCCGGCCTCGGCATAGACAAGACCCCCGTCCATTTTCAGCTCTGTGAGTACGTTATGTATCAACACTACCGTGCCACGCACACCACCATCACGTACCAGCAAATTTGAACCCAGACCGACAAAGTAAATCGGTTGTGTTGCGTCCAGGCTTTTCAAAAACGCACGCAAATCATCCAGCCCCGCTGGGATATAAAACTGATCTGCACGACCGCCCACACGCCAACTGGTATAGCGTGCCATGGGTTCGTTCAAAAGCAATTTTCCCGTGTGTTGGGTCATGCTGTCGCCAATCCTTTCGTTTTTGCTGCCACTTGCCCAATTGAGCCTGCCCCCATCACAATCACCACATCATCAACACGCACCACATCTAAAATCGCCCGTGGCATTTCATCGGTTGTTGCTACAAACAAAGGCTCCACCTTGCCTGCCACACGAATAGCACGAATAAGCGAACGCGTGTCTGCTGCCACAATGGGCACTTCACCTGCGGAATACACTTCCGTCAGCAACACGACATCTGCACCTGATAGCACTTTTACAAAATCTTCAAAACAATCTCGTGTACGCGTATAACGATGCGGCTGGAATGCCATGACCAAGCGCCGACCTGGAAAAGCTCCGCGAGCGGCCGCAATAACCGCCTGCATTTCTACCGGATGGTGCCCGTAATCATCAATCAGTGTGAACGTGCCACTTGCATTGCCGCTGCGAACCACCACCGGAATTTCACCATAGCGTTCAAAACGTCTGCCTACGCCTCTAAACTCTTTCAAAGCCTTGATGATTGACGCATCAGGCACATTCAACTCACTAGCAATAGCAATCGCCGCCAAAGCATTAAGCACGTAATGATTACCCGGCAAGTTCAATGTCACATCAAATTCAGTCGTCACGCCGTTAATCCGCTGTACGGTAAAGTGCATTTTTCCGCCGTCAGCACGCACATTTTTAGCTCTTACACGCGCATCTTCACTCAAGCCGTATGTCATCACCGGCTTGGTCACTCGCGGTAATATCTCGCGGATATTGGCATCATCAATGCACACCACGGCCATACCCCAAAACGGCAATTGTTGTAAAAATTCTACAAACGCACTTTTAAGCTTTTCAAAGCTATGCTCATAAGTGTCCATGTGGTCTTGGTCAATATTGGTGACCACCGCCATCACCGGGGTTAAATGCAGAAATGAGGCATCGGACTCATCAGCTTCTGCCACGATGTATTCACCGCTACCAAGTTTGGCATTGGCATTTGCCGCCTCCAGTTTTCCACCAATGACAAACGTAGGATCCATTCCCGCTTCAGCCAAAATACTGGCGATTAAGCTCGTGGTTGTAGTTTTTCCGTGCGTACCGGCAACTGCAATCCCCTGTCTAAAACGCATCAGCTCCGCCAGCATGATGGCGCGTGGCACCACGGGAATGTTTTTAGCGCGCGCTGCTTTTACTTCCGGGTTTTCTTCATTCACAGCTGAAGACACCACCACCACATCCGCGTCTTTCACATTTTCTGCTGCGTGCCCCTGATACACGGTTGCACCAAATGCTGTCAGGCGCTTTGTCGTAGCGTTAGCCGTCAAGTCTGACCCACTGACATTAAAGTCCAGGTTTATTAACACTTCAGCAATGCCGCTCATACCGGAGCCACCAATGCCAACAAAATGCACATTTTTTACTTTGTGTTTCATCTAGCCACCTCCATACAAATGGCAGCGACATCCGCTGTCGCCTCTGGTTTACCCAAAGCGCGTGCGCGTTTCGCCATTTGCAGACATTGTTCACGGCTTAGTTCACCTAAAATCTTTGCCAATTTCTCTACACTCAATTCTTTTTGCTGTATCACTATGGCCGCACCCGCCTCAGCCAAATAAGCAGCATTGCTCGTTTGATGGTCATCCACCGCAAATGGAAACGGCACCAGCAGCGAAGCTAATCCCACTGCAGAAACTTCAGCAACCGTGAGTGCGCCTGAACGGCAAATCACGAAGTCTGCCCAGGCATACATGCCCGCCATATCATCGATAAAAGCGCGCGCATCAACCATTACGCCTGCTTTTTCATAATTCATTTTCAAGGCATCAATATGCTTCACACCCGCCTGATGCACCACTTGTGGGCGTTTATCAGTGGCCAACAACGCTAATGCCTTCGGAATTACCTCGTTAAGCCCCTGAGCTCCTAAACTGCCACCAACCACCAACAAACGTAATGCACCTTCACGGCCGGCAAAACGCTGCTCAGGTGCAACAAGCGTTGCAATATCAGCCCGCACCGGATTACCCACCAATGCTGCACGCTGACCAAAAGCCGCAGGAAAAGCTGCCAATACTCGTGTCGCGAACTTGGCTAATACTTTGTTAGTTAAGCCAGCTACAGAATTTTGCTCATGTATCACCAATGGCTTACCTAGCACTTTCGCCATCAACCCGCCCGGGAAAGCCGCAAAACCACCCATCCCCAGCACCACATTTGGTTGATACTGTTTTAACGCTTTCACGCTTTGGCTAAACGCCTTAACCAATTTTACCGGTAGCAACACCCAGCCCAACAAACCTTTACCGCGCACACCTTGCATGGTGATTGTGGCTTTGCTGTAACCTTTACCTTCTATCAGGCGGTTTTCCATACCCGCTTGTGTGCATAACCAGACAATGTTCCAACCTTGCGCCATTAGATGGTCAGCCACCGCCATCGCCGGGTAAACATGACCGCCGGTGCCGCCCGCCATTACCAAAAGTGTTTTGCTCATGTTGGTAATCCCTTCTGCAATCTTTTATTCTCAAAGTCGATACGCAGCAATATCGCCATCGCAATACAATTTGCCAAAATGCCGCTGCCACCAAATGAAAGCAAAGGCAAGGTCAGACCTTTAGTCGGCAGCAAGCCCATATTCACCCCCATGTTGATAATGCCCTGCACCCCTATCCATACACCAAGGCCTTGTGCCAACAAAGCACCAAAATAACGTTCGTTGGCGATGGCTTCTTTGGCTATGCCAAAGGCACGGATAACAATCCACGCGAATAATCCAACCACGGCAGCCACACCCACAAATCCGAGCTCTTCTGCAATCACTGCCAATAAAAAGTCCGTATGTGCTTCCGGCAAATACAGTAATTTTTCTACGCTTGCGCCTAGACCAACACCAAACCACTCGCCACGTCCAAACGCAATGAGCGCATGTGAAAGCTGATAGCCCTTACCAAACGGATCAGCCCAGGGGTCCATAAAACCAACAACACGCTCCAGTCGGTAAGGTGAACTCCAAATCAAAAACATAAAGCCCAAGACCAATAACACGATGAGGCCAATAAATATGCGCACATTGATGCCACCCAACCAAAGGATGGAAATCGAAATCGTGGCAATCACAGCAAATGCGCCAAAGTCCGGCTCACGTAGCAACAAGCCACCTACGAGCAGCATCACCATCAGCATTGGCATGAAACCCTTGGTAAAACTATCCATCACTGCGGCCTTGCGCACGGTGTAATCGGCCACGTACATCGCCGCAAACAGCTTCATCAACTCTGAAGGCTGCAAGTTAATGACAAACAAAGACAGCCAACGGCGACTACCGCCGACCACACGCCCAATACCCGGAATCAGCACCAACACCAGCAACGCCAAGCCCAGTAAGAATAAATACGGTGCCATCTTTTGCCACCAAGCCACCGGGATATTAAATGCCACGAAAGCCGCACTCAAACTGATGATCAAGAATATCGCCTGGCGCACTAGGTAATAGCTACTGTTGTGACCTACTACCTTGTCAGCTTCGGCGATGGCAATCGAAGCTGAATACACCATCACTAAACCGATGCCCAATAAAATCAGGGTGACCCAAAGCAAACTTTGATCGTAGCTGGGTGAGTTAATGCGCTCGCGGTTGAATATAGTCGTGATCATGCAGGCAGCTCCTTCAAGCGTTTCACGGTACTCACAAATACTTCCGCACGCTGCACATAATTTTTGAACATATCAAAGCTGGCGCAGGCTGGGGATAACAAAACTGCATCGCCCACTTGTGCCAGCTTTTTGGCGATATTGACCGCCTCGGGTAAATCTACAGCGCGATACAAAGGCACGTCTGTGTGCAGCAATTCTGCTTCAATCAATGCTGCATCGCGCCCGATCAGTACCACTGCGCGTGCGTTTTCACTGACGGCCTCTTTAAGCGGTGAAAAATCCTGTCCCTTGCCATCACCGCCCGCAATCAACACTACTTTTTGGGGCAATCCTGAGAGGGCCGCGCAAGTCGCGCCGACATTAGTGCCTTTAGAGTCATCGTAATAATCAACGTCATGGATGTTGGCAACCCACTCCACACGATGTGGCAAGCCCTTAAAGTTGTACAATGCCTGCATGATCGGTGCATAATCCATGCCTATACTGCGGCATAGCGCAATGGCCGCCAAAGCATTGGCTACATTATGCAAACCTGCAATCTTCAGATCCTGCACATTCATCAAATCATGCTCACCACAAGCAAGCCAGGTTTCGCCTTGTGCCTGCCTCAAACCATAACCATGCTCATCTTCGGGGGCATCGAGACCAAAAGTCACCTGCGCCAGTTTCGAGCGCGCCATCATCATGCTCCACGCGTCATCGCGATTAAGCACTTGTAATTTTGCGTTGTAGAAAATGCGCGCTTTTGCAATCGCATATGCTTGCATGCTGTCATATCTATCCATATGATCTTCAGAGAGATTCAGCATGGTTGCCGCATCCACCTGCAAATTACCGGTGGCTTCCAATTGAAAACTTGATAGTTCCAGCACATAAACATCTGGCGTTTCCATACTCAATGCATCCAGCACCGGCAACCCGATATTGCCCGCGACGATTGTTTTTAACCCGGCAGCCTTGCACATTTCACCGACCAAAGTCGTGACTGTGGTTTTACCATTTGCGCCTGTAATAGCGATGACCTTAGCGCCACTTGGGCGATATTGTGCAAACAGCTCTACATCACCCACCACTTCAACGCCACGCTTGATTACAGACTGAATCTCAGGCTCACTCAACGCCACACCCGGACTTGCAACCACCAAATCAATACCTTTGAATATTTCAGCAGTAAATGCACCACTAACAATACGCACCTCAGGCAACTCAGTTTTTAATACCTCAATCCCTGGCGGATGATCGCGTGTATCAGCAACAGACAAGCGAGCGCCTTGGCGATTTAGCCAACGCAAGGCAGACAGGCCGGTATCTCCCAGCCCCAGCACCAATACTTGTTTGTTCTTAAGTTCTATCATTATTTATTTCACTATTTTTTAGCTAGGCTAATTTTCATTACCTGATTTTCAAACTCGCCAAACCAATCAGCACCAGCATCATGCTGACAATCCAGAAACGCACGACCACTTGTGTTTCCTTCCAACCCTTTTCTTCATAATGATGATGCAACGGCGCCATCAAAAAAATACGTTGGCCGGTGCCCGTTTTGTACTTGGTGTATTTGAAATAGCTCACTTGAGCTGCCACAGACAGTGTTTCCATGACAAACACCCCACCCATAATGAACAATACGATTTCCTGACGCACAATCACCGCCACTATTCCCAGCGCAGCACCAAGCGCCAATGCACCTACGTCGCCCATAAATACTTCTGCTGGATACGCGTTAAACCACAAGAATCCCAATCCGGCACCTACCATCGCGGCACAAAACACCATCAGTTCACCCGCACCCGGCACATATGGAATAGCCAAATATTTAGCAAAATAAAAGTGCCCAGTCACATAAGCAAAAATCGCCAAGGCACCTGCCACCATCACAGTTGGCAGAATCGCCAGTCCATCCAGACCATCGGTCAGGTTGACTGCATTGCTGCTACCCACCACCACCAGATAGGTCAGCACAATGAACGCCAAACCACTCATTGGAATCATCAGGCTTTTGAAAAATGGGATTAACAAGGTTGTTTCTGCCGGTGTAACCGCTGTTTGCTGCAAAAACACCGCTACGCCAAAACCCACTACAGACTGCCAGAAATATTTCTCTTTAGCGGACAAGCCCTTGGGATTGCGATGCACCACCTTGCGCCAATCATCCACCCAGCCAATGACACCAAAACCCAGCGTGGTAAATAACACCACCCACACAAATCTGTTACTTAAATCCGCCCATAACAAAGTAGAGATCGCAATTGCCACCAATATCAGCGCGCCGCCCATGGTGGGTGTGCCCGCTTTAATCAAATGTGTTTGCGGACCATCGTCACGCACTGCCTGACCTACTTTGTAATAAGTGAGCTTACGAATCAAGCCCGGGCCGACCACAAATGAAATCGTCAAGGCAGTGAGCGTAGCCAGCACAGCACGCAATGTGATGTAGTCAAACACATGAAATCCACGTATATCTTTTGCCAACCATTGCGCCAATTCGAGTAACATTTTTTATCTCCCAATATGCTTATTTATTGTGGGCTACCAACAAATTCACCACACGTTCCATTTGCATAAAACGCGAACCTTTTACCAATACCGTGGTGCCGTTGGCGAGTTGCGGCAATACCGCCTCAGCAATTTCCTGCGGGGAACTAAAGTGCTGCGCACCGGCGCCGAACGCTTTCACCATCTCCACACTTAGCCCCCCTAGGCAATACAGGGTTGTCAGCCCTGCTGCTTTGGCGTAAGCACCGATTTCAGCATGCATGCTTTTAGCATCAGCGCCCAGTTCACCCATGTCACCCAGCACCAGAATCTTTTCTCCCGCGAGCTTGGTTAGCACATTAACCGCTGCCATCATCGAGTCAGGATTCGCGTTGTAAGTGTCATCAATGATGACTGCGGCGTTGATGCCGACTTTGCGCTCTAAACGGCCATAGACACCGCTAAAACTTTCCAACCCTTTGGCAATATCTGCGTTAGAAACGCCCAAGGCATAAGCTGCGGCACTTGCTGCCAGCGCGTTGCTAATGTTATGTGCGCCTTGCACCTGTAGTTTGAAATTTACTCGGCCATTCGGTGTGCTTAAATTGATTAAGCTAAAACCATCTGCTTCTTGATAAGTCGCAGTGACATCCGCCTGTGCATTTAAGCCAAAAGTCACGATTTTTCTTTGCGCATTTAACGATTGCCAGTAAGCGGAAAAATCGCTATCTGCGTTAATGACAGCAACGCCATCCTCTTGCAAGCCTGCAAAAATCTCGCCTTTGGCTTTGGCAATATTTTCACGCGAACCCAATTCGCCAATATGCGCCGACCCTGCGTTGTTGATCACCGCCACATTTGGCCTGGCAATCCGCGTTAAATAATCAATCTCGCCCAAATGATTCATGCCCATTTCAACCACAACGTATGCATGGCTCGCGTTCATTTTGAGTAAAGTCAGCGGCAAACCAATATCGTTGTTCAAGTTGCCATCAGTGGCATGTACCTTATCTTTACCTTTACTTGCGGCACTCAAAATCGCAGTGAGCATTTCTTTGGTAGTGGTTTTGCCGTTGCTGCCGGTAATGGCAGTCACAGGCGCATTAAATTTGTCGCGCCAATATTTGGCCAATTCACCCAGTGCCAGGCGCGTGTCCCGCACCAGCAATACCGGCTGAACTTCTATCGCCGCATCAGACAACATGACGGCGGCGGCACCCTTTTTAATTGCTTCTGCTGCAAATGTGTTGCCATCAAAATTTGTACCTTTAAGCGCCACAAACAATTGGCCAGCCTTGATATTGCGACTATCGCTACCCACACTATCAAACTGAATATCTGCACCTGTGTGCTTTGCGTTAAGCGCAATGGCTGCTTCTGATAAAACCATCATCTTGCTGCCCTGTTGTTTGAGCTCGCTTGCATTCAATGCGCTCTGGTTAAGCGCGGCCTTATTCAATGCGCTCTGATTGAGCGCGGCCTTATTCAATGCGCTCTGATTGAGCGCATTCTTCGCCACTTCAACATCACTGAATGGCATTTTTATTCCAGCCACTTCCTGATAATTTTCATGCCCTTTACCAGCCAACAACACAATGTCGCCTTTGCCGGCTGAGCATACGGTTTGTGCAATAGCACGCGCACGGTCAGGCTCAATCAAGGGGGGCTTAGTCATACCACTCACCACTTGCTGAATAATGTGATCCGGGTTTTCACTACGTGGATTATCTGAAGTTACAATCACGCTGTCGGCTAATTTAGCGGCGACCGCCCCCATCAATGGGCGCTTGCCTGCATCACGATCACCGCCGCAGCCAAACACGCAAATCAGCTTGCCTTGAACTTGCTCGCGCAAAGTTGACAGTACTTTCTCCAGGGCATCAGGGGTGTGTGCGTAATCAACAACCACCAATGGCTTTTCACCACCGCCTAATTGCTGCATGCGTCCTGGTACCGACCTGATTTTTGCAATCGCAGCAACGGCCTCTTGCAGGTCCACATCCAAGGCCAACAAGGTTGCCAGCACCGCCAACACGTTATAGGCATTAAAGCGCCCCAGCACCGGAGCGTTGATAAGCGCACACCCTTGCGACGTTGTCACTTGCATGGTTAACCCTTGCTGATGCAATTGCAAAGCCGTACCGCGCACATCCCCTTGCGTTAAACCGTAAGTCATCAATGGCTTACCTTGCGCTTTGAGTGAAGCAGCAACACTTTGCCCAAACGCATCATCCAGGTTGAGTATTGCCATGCCCAAACCCTGCCAGGTAAACAATTGCTGCTTCGCTGCCGCGTAATCTTCCATGGTTTTGTGATAATCCAGATGATCACGACTCAAATTAGTTAATACCGCCAAATCAAACTCCACACCATTGACTCGACCTTGATGTAGGCCGTGTGACGACACCTCCATGGCCACGGCATCGGCGCCATGCTGCACAAAATCAGCCAGCATCGCCTGTAGCAAAACCGCATCGGGCGTAGTATTAGTAGCTTCAGCCAAATCTGAGCCCTGCGCATCGACAAAGCCATTACCTATCGTGCCAATTACGGCAGTTTTTTTACCCAAAGCAGTTAAAGCCTGCGCAATCCATTGGCTGACTGAAGTTTTACCATTGGTCCCCGTGACGCCTATCATGCTCAACTTGCGTGATGGGTACTGATGAAACTCCGCCGCTATTTGCCCGACTCGAGCTTTTAAGTCGCTCACAGCAACGTTGCTTACATCAAATGCAGGGTTCCAGACAAAACCCTTACTTTCCCACGCCACGCCGGTTGCACCAGCCTGAATAGCTTGTGCAATAAAGTTACGCCCGTCGCTATGTGCGCCCGGGTAAGCCAAAAACAGTGAACCAGCTTTTACTTGACGGCTATCTGCAGTCATCGAAGTGAAGTGCATCGTAGCGAAAAGTTGACTGAATGATGAAGGCAAGGTCATATGCTCTCCTTCACTTCTTCGCCATCAGCAGTAATCACCACATTATTGTTCGGGGCATCTTGCGGTATAGCCAGCATGCGCAACGCATCTGCCATTACCGCGCTAAACACTGGCGCGGCTACTGTGCCGCCGTAATATTCACCGCTACTGGGGTCATCAATCATCACCGCCATAATCAGGCGCGGATCAGATGCAGGCGCCATGCCGACAAAAGAGCCTACATATTTATCTTTTTCGTAACCATGGTCACCCAACTTATGCGTCGTCCCGGTTTTACCTGCAACGCGATAACCCAGCACTTGCGCCTTGAGCGCGGTACCGCCGGGTAACACAACAAGTTCCAGCATATCTTTAACATCATGTGCAGTTTTCGCCGTAAACACTTGCGTACCGACAGGCGCGTCTTTCAGTTTAAGTAAGGACACCGGCTTCAACTCGCCATCATTCGCGAACACCGTGTAAGCCCTGGCTAACTGCAGTAAAGTGACGCTAATCCCGTGACCATAAGACATGGTCGCCTGTTCAATAGGACGCCACGTTTTGTAGTCGCGCAACCTGCCGGAAGCCTCACCGGGAAAACCAATACGTGTTTTTGTACCAAACCCAATTTGATTAAACACACCCCACATATATTGGCGGTCAAGTGACAATGCCATCTTGACTGCACCCACGTTAGATGATTTTTGTATCACCTCCGCTACTGTCAACACTCCGTGCGGATGTGCATCATGAATCGTTGCAGGGCCAATTTTCATGTACCCTGGCGCCGTCTGAATTTTGGTATCTGACTGATATTGTCCTGACTCCAAAGCCGCAGCAGCCGTCACTGTCTTCATGGTAGAGCCTGGCTCGAAAACATCGGTAATGGCGCGATTACGCGATTTACCTTGAATATTCACAGGATTATTCGGGTTATAGGTCGGTACGTTCGCCATGGCGAGCACCTCACCGGTTTTGGCATCCAAAACAATCGCGGCACCCGCTTTTGCCTTAAATTTCTCAACCGCTTTCACTAATTCACGATACGCCAAGTACTGGATTCTATAATCAATGGACAGCATGACATCATGGCCATCTTGCGGAACCTTGACTGCCTCTAAATCATCAATAATATGATTAGCTCTATCTCTAATAACACGGCGACTTCCGCTTTTACCTGAAAGCGAGTCGTTCATGGTCAGCTCAAAACCCTCTTGACCTTTATCATCAATATCTGTGAAGCCAACCAAGTGTGCGGTCACCTCACCCGCCGGATACTGGCGTTTATATTCGCGCTTCAAATAAACCCCAGGAATTTCAAGCTGCATTACCTCTGCCGCTAACCCAGGCGAAACACGACGTTTTAAATACACAAACTCGCGCTCACTGTTAGCAAGCTTTTTATCTACCACCTCATTTTTTATGCCTAACAACTCCGCAAGTTTCTTGGTTTGAGTTGTACTGATTTTCACATCGGATGGATTTGCCCACACCGATTCCACTGGAGCACTATCCGCCAGCAACTCGCCATGTCTATCCACTATCCTTCCACGATGCGCAGGCAAAGTCAGCGTGCGACTGTAACGCGCATCACCTTTCTCTTGCAAAAAACGCTTATGAAATACTTGCAGATACGCGCCACGCCCTAATAATGCGGCAAAGCCCAGCAATACCATCACCAATAAAACGCGGCGACGCCATACTGGCAACTTCACAATGACTAAAGGCGCATGCATAGCCATTATTCAGTTGCCCCACTTTTGACTTTAGATTGTGGCTCCAATTGTTGCAGCACAGCAGCAATCGTGACCACTTGAATTCTTTTTGCATCTGGCACCTGCATTTGCAATTGCTGTGCAGCAATTTGCTCGATACGTGAATGCATTGCCAATGTACTTTGCTCTATCTGTAACTGCCCGTACTCTTGGCCGTACTGTTGAGCCGCCTGATTCAATTGCTCCAACTCTATATAAAGCTTTCTTGCTTTATGCTGAGCATTCACCAAACCCAAAGCCGAGAACATTAACGCAAAAAATAAAATAAAATTAAGGCGCGTCATACCACTGACGTCCTTTCCGCCACACGCAACACCGCACTACGTGAACGCGGATTTAGCTTTACTTCTCTTGCGCCGGGTTTAATTGCCTTGCCCACACTTTTCAATTTAGGCTGAGGTAAATCCGCCGCACGCACGGGAAAGTTAGCCGGCAAATCATCGCGATTTTCCTGATCGCGAATAAACTGCTTCACCATACGATCTTCCAGCGAATGAAAACTAATCACGGCCAGTCGCCCATGCGGAGCCAACAAAGCAAGGCA
Organism: Methylotenera oryzisoli; assembly: GCA_945872425.1. Taxonomy (GTDB): domain Bacteria; phylum Pseudomonadota; class Gammaproteobacteria; order Burkholderiales; family Methylophilaceae; genus Methylotenera; species Methylotenera oryzisoli_C. Next base: position 64,631 of record CAMBZE010000002.1, read on the forward strand.
TTGCGGCATTGTTAGCGATAACTCCTCAAGCTCCTGATTGACGAAAATCCGTAAAGCTTGAAATGTCCGCGTTGCGGGATTCTGCCCTGGCTCAAACCGCGTGACGACACTTGCCACGATCTGGGCAAGGTGCCCAGTAGTGGTGATGGCGCGCCCGTCATTGCGCTCCTTAATAATCGCCCTTGTAATCGACTTAGCAAACCGCTCTTCACCATAATTCTTTATAACCTCCGTTAATTGCTGCTCTGATGTACGACCAAGAAATTCCGCCGCTGTTTGCCCACTACTTTGATCCATGCGCATATCCAGTGGCGCATCGTATCTAAAACTAAAACCACGACTCGCCTCATCAATTTGCGGAGATGAAATACCCAAATCCAGCAATATTCCATCCACTTTCAAAATACCCATTTCAGACAACTTCACCTGCATTGCAGCAAAGTGACTATGTACGAGACTAAAACGCGGATCATCGATTGCTTTACCAGCCTCAATCGCACTCAAATCGCGGTCAAACGCAATCAAGCATCCAGCGTCACCCAGCTGCGCCAATATCTTCCTGGAGTGCCCGCCACGACCAAACGTGCCATCTACATAGATACCATCAGGCTTAATTGCCAAGGCATGCACAGCCTCATCCAGCAGCACAGTAATGTGCGAGTTTGCTGATGAAGCTTCATTTAAGCTTTGATTCTGATTTGGATTTAACACGGACACTTCCAGAGGGTACTTTTCTAACTTATCTGCGCCTTTGAGAGGCGCTCTTTTTGAAGACAATGATGCTTTGGTGGGCGCGCTGTTCACGCCCTTAATCACAGCGAGAATCCCTCTAATTCCGCAGGCATGGCAAAACCTTCACCCTGCATCGCTTGCTCTAATTGAGTGCGCCAAGCTTCCATATTCCATAACTCGAAATGGCTACCCTGACCTACCAGCATGACTTCCTTATCTAAACTTGCAAAATCGCGTAACACCGGAGACACCAATAGACGCCCCGAGCTGTCCAACGCGACATCTTCAGCAAAACCTACCAGCAAACGCTGCAGCGCGCTGGATTGCTTATCAAATGACGACAAAGCCATCATCTTCGCCTGAATAGGTTCCCAGGCCGGTTGCGGATACAACAGCAGACAGCGATGCGGATGTGCAGTCAACACCAGATTACCGGCGCACTCAAGCTGTAATGCCTCCCTGTGCCTAGTTGGCACAGCGAGCCTGCCTTTGGCATCCAAACTTAATGATGTAGCACCGCGAAACATATGCTTGTTATTTTCCTTAAAATCTAACCAGGCTTAAACGAACAACTTCAATATAAAAAATGGGGAACTGCCAAACTTTATTACTAGGCACTATTTAATAAACCCTTAGTAGTTATCAAACATGCTGCACCTAAAAATACACTCTGAGCATCAACACTCAAACACGACCCATGAGCAATTCCCCACAAAAACCCACTTTTCTCCACTAATGTGCACTATAGATAAAAAAATAGCGCAATGCAAGCGCTTTTTTAGTATTTTTTCTTTACAGGTCAATGACTTAGCACGTTTTTATGCTAAAAATAAAATCGTTAAAAATTAAGCACATACAAAACTATATGAATGTAAAATATTAGAATGTCTCTGAAAGCATTTGAATTGTAATTGCAGGGTTGTTTTGTAGCGGGAAAAGAGAGTTGAAGCTGGCCGATAAGCCGGGTTCTGTCGTGCATTGCTGCACCTAACAGTCATTCATCTAGGCGCATAATTGCTCATGCGCTCAAGCAACCTACCCGCTGGCGACGCGAGCCACGCCAATACCAGCCTATTTGGTCTTGCTGCGAATGGAGGTTACCGCGTTTCACCGTAACTTAATACGCTCGTCTCTGTGGCCCTATTCCTCGCCTCACGGCGGACGGCCGTTAACCGTCATCCTGCTCTACGCAGCCCGGACTTTCCTCCCCTCACTCACGTGAGCGGCGACTGTCTAGCCAGCTTCAAGCGCATTTTAACACGCTAGTCTGCACAAAAATTGTATATCCATTAAATCAACTTCCAATGCACCATCTGCCCCGCCCTTAACGGCACCAACACATCTCCGTCATAAGACAAACTTCCCGGCACTTTCCACTCACGCTTCACCAGCGTGATTTGTTCTGTATTCCTTGGCAGTCCATAAAAATCCGCCCCATAGAAACTGGCGAAGCCTTCCAGCTTATCCAAAGCATTTGCAGCTTCAAACGCTTCCGCATATAACTCTATTGCCGTATGCGCCGTGTACATACCAGCGCAGCCGCAAGCTGCTTCTTTGGTATGCTTAGCATGTGGCGCGCTATCTGTGCCCAAAAAGAATTTTGAGCTGCCTGATGTTGCCGCTTTAACCAAAGCCAGACGATGCTCTTCACGTTTCAAGATAGGCAGGCAGTAGTGATGCGGTTGAATACCGCCTTTGAACATGTCATTACGGTTCATCAGCAAGTGATGCGCAGTCACGGTAGCTGCCACGTTACTTGGCGCTTCCAATACAAAATCAGCCGCATCTTTAGTCGTGATATGCTCAAACACGAGCTTTAAAGCCGGAAAATTTCTCAACAGCGGAATCATATTGCGCTCAATAAACACCCGCTCACGATCAAACACATCGACATCACTGTCTGTCACTTCCGCGTGCGCCAACAAAGGCACACCCAGCTTTTCCATCGCTGCAAACGCTTTTGTGCATTTATCCAGACTCGTTACACCAGAATCGCTATTGGTTGTTGCTCCCGCCGGATAAAGCTTTACGCCATGGATAAGACCGCTCGCTTTTGCTTTGGCAATCTCCTCGACACTTGTATTGTCGGTGAGGTACAAAGTCATCAGCGGCTCAAAGTCAAGCTCACTCGGCAGCGCCTCAATAATGCGTTGGCGGTAGGCAATCGCCAATTCCGTTGTCGTTACTGGTGGGCGCAAGTTAGGCATCACAATGGCACGCGCAAACTGCCTGGCGGTATCTGGCAACACCGCTTTAAGCGCAGATCCATCTCTTAAATGCAAATGCCAATCATCAGGGCGCGTAATGGTAATTTTATTCATGATGTTTCGACTCATTTTTTAACTGCAATGCAAAATCGTATAATACATTTTTCTTTTCATGGGTAATTTCTGTTGCCAACTTCACCGCCTGCTTCAGCGGCAATTCAGCAAGCAGCAATTTCAGCACCCTTACCGTTTCTTCGGAAATCTCTTCAGCCTCTTTAATCGCTGCCGCCTCTACCAACAGCACAAACTCACCGCGCTGCTGGTTGGTATCAGCCTGCAGCCAAGCTTCAGCCTCTCGCATGCGGCAACTGTAAACCGTCTCGAAGGTTTTGGTGAGCTCACGTGCAAATGTGATGCGTCGGTCGCCCCCTAGCACAGCACACATATCAACAATGCTATCAATAATACGATGTGGCGCTTCATAAAATACCAGCGTCACCGTTTGCGGCTTCAGTGCCTCAAGTACTTTGCGTCGTGCCGCACCGCTGGCAGGTAAAAAGCCGTGAAACAGAAAGCCATTTTGCGCAATACCGGATGCTGACAATGCAGTAATTACCGCACTCACCCCCGGTACCGGCACCACCTTAACGCTAGCCCTGCGCACAAAATCAACCACCACGGCACCTGGATCGCTAATGCCCGGAGTGCCGGCATCGGTCACTAGCGCAATGCTTTCACCCGCGTTTAATTGAGATAATAGCCTCTCAGCAGATTGGTGCTCATTATGCTCATGTACCGCAATGAGTTTTTTACTAATGCCGAAGTGTGACAATAGCCCAGAGGTATGCCGCGTGTCCTCTGCGGCAATAGCATCTACGCTTTTGAGAACGTCCAATGCACGCAAGGTGATGTCTTGCAGATTTCCAATTGGCGTGGCGACAACATATAATATGCCTACAGGATGCAAAATTTGATAGCCTTAGAATTATTTAATACCATTTTAACAACATGCCTCATTTTTGGCAGTTTATATTTGTCACGGCTATTTAAGTATCAAGGAAAACATCACCAAACAATACGCATATGCAAGAAATGATACTAAAAATACAACCTAAGCACCTCACGGCAGGCATCGCTGCAGAACAACTCGCTGCAACTTTCTTGCAACAAAAAGGCCTTATGCTGCTGGAAAGGAATTTTCGTTGCTCGTATGGTGAGATTGATTTGATTATGCGTGACGGAAAAACTCTGGTATTTATTGAAGTGCGTTTACGCAGCAATGCCAATTTCGGCGGGGCTGCCATGAGCATTAACCAGTCAAAGCAACAAAAACTAACACGTACAGCAGAACGTTATTTGCAGATTCATGGCAATGCGGCTTGTCGCTTTGATGTTGTTTTAATGCAATCAACCGATATAAACACAGTAGAATGGATACAGAATGCTTTTTAATCTCTCTTAAATCCAAAATCGCGATGCATGATTTTACATGCATCCAATGGTTATCGAAATTTTCACACAAAGGACATCAACGATGAAACTAACCTTCAAATTATTAGCCGCACTAGCACTGGCTTCACAAATAACCGCTTGCGTCCCCGTTATTGTTGGTGGCGCAGCAGCAAGTGGCGCAATGGCAGCAGACAGACGCACTTCCGGAGTTTATGTTGAAGATGAAAATATAGAACTCAAGGCGACAAAAAGCATACATGACGCATTGGGTGAAGCCGCGCATGTCAACATTACCAGCTACAAAGGCAATGTATTGTTAACGGGCGAAGTGCCTGATGAAAATGCTAAAACCAAAGCCGGCAACCTTGCAACCTCAATAAGCAGCGTACGCAACGTGACCAATGAATTAGCCATTAGCCCCAAAACATCTATCGGATCACGCGCAAATGATGCCTACTTAACATCAAAAGTAAAAGTACGGTTCGTGTCAGAAAATCGCTTTCAAGCAAATTACGTAAAGGTCATTACCGAGAACGGCGTGGTTTACCTGATGGGTTATGTTACACAAAAAGAAGCGGATGATGCAGTGGAAATTACGCGAAACACCGGTGGCGTGAATAAAGTTGTAAAAGTATTCGAATATCTACCCTAAAGCAACAGCGCAAACGGCCTAGGCATTCGAATTAGAATGTTATAATGATCGAAATTTTCAAGCTGCTTACAGCGTAATTAACGGTAAAAAATAAATGAGCGCAGATCAAATTTCAACGCAAGAAAACAATGAAATCATCATTGAAGGTAACACACGCGCTGGCAAGCCCTTTCGCCCTAGCGACTGGGTTGACCGTATGTGTAGCACCTACGCCACTTTTGGTGAGGACCGTAAACTCAGGTATTCACCTTACCTGAAACCCAAAGTTGTTAATGGTGTGCGCTGCCTGGCTGTAGATTTAAAATTGAAAGTTGTGAGCCCTGAAGGCTTTGCGCAACTGATGCATTTTGCAGATGAAAATCAGCTGAATGTACTCGACAGCGCCGGAAGCAGCATCCCAGTGCCGCACTAAACATCAAGGCTTACCCTAATCGAGCTTGCCCCTGCCAGAAATTGAATTAGCCAGTTCATGTAGCACGTATTAACCGACTAATTTTTAATCGGCGCTATCATTTTCTCAATATATTGCCTGGTAATTAAACCGCGCTTAATCTTCACCAACTCGCCTTTCGGATTGTAAATAAAAGTCGTAGGGAGCACTTCTGCAGAACCAATTTGCGCAGTCACTGTATCACCACCCAAAACAATAGGGTAGGATACCAACATATCATCCACGTACTCCTTCACTTCTTTCATATCCTTATAATCAAACACAACGCCTATCACCATCAGGTCTTTCCCTTTGCGCTGATCGTACAAATTCACTAAATCCGGCACCTCTTCCAGACACGGCGGGCACCAAGTTGCCCAATAATTAACAAGCACCCACTTGCCTTTGTACTGAGATAACTGATGTTTAACATCAGCAGTATCTGTTATCAAAAAATTGGCGCTCACTTTAGTTTCAGCAAGTGAAAATTGGCTTAATATAAGCAACAACAGGCCTAATAGAGTTTTTTGCATAGGTATTTTTCTATAAACTTGAGAGTGACCATAAAAACTAAATCATACAACTTGCATTTGATACTTCACTAAACCATTTTTTTTCGTTACGATACGCATTTATTACAAAGTACTATTCTATAGAGGTTTCCCCATGAGCGAACACATCACACACCTGAGCGATGCAAGTTTTGAACACGATGTTTTACAATCGCAAATTCCAGTCTTGGTAGACTACTGG
>CAMBZE010000003.1 GCA_945872425.1 Methylotenera oryzisoli
GTGTTTCGCACAATGCAGATGCGCAATGGCCTTCCCGTTAACTGGCCTCTGCATTATCAGAAATTAGTGGCAGATTGTGCGGCAATTAGTATTGTTTGTCCGAGCGCTGAGTTGCTGATAAATGACTTGCACCAGTTGTTTCCCATCCATGAGTTTGATGAGAATGAAACCGGGGTTGCTAAAATAATCATTACCAGAGGCGAGGGTGAGCGTGGTTATGCGTCGTCGGCGGTGACCGTGCCGACACGCGTCGTGATTAAGTCTGCTATGCCGCTGTACCTGACATCTAATTATGAACAAGGCGTGCATTTGCATGTATGCGACACTCGTTTAGCAGCGCAACCCAAACTCGCAGGAATCAAACATCTCAATCGACTTGAAAATGTATTGGCGCGTATGGAATGGCGTGACGATTCAATATTCGATGGCTTGCTCTTGGACCGGCAAGGCAATGTGATTGAATGCACGATGAGCAATATTTTTGCACGTTTTGGCGATAAATTAATCACACCAGATTTAAGTGGCTGCGGTGTCGCCGGTATTACCAGGCAGCACATACTGGGATTAAAAAACGTGTTGGGCTTAACTGTTGAGGTGACTTCATTAACATTGAGTCAGCTATTGCAGGCGGATGAAGTAATCGTTTGCAATAGCTTATACGGGGCATTTCAAGTCAATACAATTGGCGCTAAAGTATGGCCGCAGCAGAAGCTGGCTGCATCAATAAGAAACGCAATTAACTCATGATTAAACGTATTAAACGATGGCTGCTGTTGTGTTTGATGGGTGCCTTGTTTTTAGTGGCATGGCTAACATATTACGCAATTTCACCATTAAAACTACAACCCAGCAGTCAAGAAATTACGATTCAACCTAAAAGCGGTTTGAGAAGTATTGCAAATCAATTGGTCGCGCAAGGCGTACTGCGTGAGCCGTGGCGCTTTGTGTTGATTGCAAAGATACTTAACAAGGAACAATATTTACAGGCTGGCAATTACACGCTGAACAAGAATGTTTCACCCTATCAATTATTGTTATCTTTAAATCATGGTAAAACAACGCAAGGCAGTGTGACGTTTATTGAGGGGCGCACTTTTATGCAAATGCGCGAGAAACTCACTAAGAATGACGCGGTGAAACAATCCATTGCGGATTTATCTGATCCTGAAATATTGAAACTTGTGGGCTCGTCACACAAGATAGCTGAGGGCTTGTTTTTTCCTGATACGTTCTATTTTGATCGTAATACCAGTGATGTTGCGTTGCTACAGATTAGTTACGATGCCATGCAATCCAAATTAGAGAAAGCCTGGCAAAACCGAGATCAAAACTTACCCTATCAGAATAGCTATCAGGCGTTAATTATGGCTTCAATCATTGAAAAAGAGACCGGCAAAGCCAGTGAAAGACCCATGATTGCTGGCGTTTTTGTTAATCGACTACGCTTAGGTATGCGTTTACAAACGGATCCCACGGTCATTTATGGCATGGGCGCACGATATGATGGCAATATTCGCAAAAAAGATTTAATGACGGATACGCCGTACAACACTTACACCAGAGATGGCCTGCCGCCTACGCCGATTGCCATGCCTGGACTGGCGGCTATTAAAGCGGCTTTGCATCCTGAAAAAACCAAGGCGCTATATTTTGTGGGGAAGGGCGATGGCAGCCATGTCTTTTCTAACAATTTGGATGAGCATAATCGAGCGGTAGCGCGTTACCAGTTAAAAAAGTAAATTCATGAGAGCCAAATTTATTACATTAGAAGGTATGGATGGCGCTGGCAAAAGCACGCACATTCCCAATATCATCGCAGCACTTAAAGCGCGCGGGTTAGAGGTGGTTTCAACTCGCGAACCCGGGGGCACGGCCTTAGGTGAGCGTTTACGTGAAATGTTGCTACATGAAACCATGCACGCTGAAACTGAAACCCTGTTAATGTTCGCTGCGCGACGTGAACATATTGCCAATGTCATCGCTCCTGCGCTGGCTCGCGGCGCTTGTGTTTTGTCCGATCGATTTACAGATGCTACTTATGCCTATCAATGCGGGGCAAAAGGGGTGTTGGCTGCAAAAATTGAAATGCTGGAACAATGGGTGCAGGAAGATTTGCAGCCAGACCTGACCTTATTATTCGATGTGCCGGTAGAAGTGAGCATGGAGCGCTTGTCCAGCGCACGCGCCCCAGATAAGTTTGAACGTGAATCCGCAGAATTTTTTACGCGTATTCGTCATGCCTATTTACAGCGCGCACGTGAAAATCCCGCAAGATTCAGAGTGATTGATGCCAGTAGGCCGCTGGAAGAAGTTGCTAAAACAGTTGAAGACATTATTGCAACACTATAATTTATATGGATAATTTTATTAAAATATATCCTTGGCAAACTGAAGTTTGGCAGCGTTTGAATCAAGATAATCAACGGTTACCACACGCGCTTTTATTACATGGGCGCACCGGTATCGGCAAATATGATTTTGCACGCAGTTTTAGCCAATCGCTGTTATGTGCAAATAAAAAGCAGGATGGTAAAGCCTGCGGGCAATGTTCGAGTTGTCATTGGTTTAATGATGAAAGTCACCCGGATTTTCGCTTACTTAGCCCGGAACAAGAATCCGAAGCTGAAGAAGAAGTGACAACCACAAAAAAAACCAAGAAAAAAACACAAATTTCTGTGGCTCAGATTCGTGAGTTGAATGATTTTTTAAGTCTAACCAGCCATCGCAGCCATGGTTTACGCATTGTTTTGATTCATCCGGCTGAAGCGCTTAACCTAGCCTCAGCCAACGCCTTGCTAAAAATGTTGGAAGAGCCCGCGCCCGGGGTAGTTTTTATTTTGGTCGCACATCAATTGCAGCGCCTGTTGCCCACCATTATCAGTCGATGTCAAAAAATCAATATGCCAATCCCGGATGAAAATCAGGCGCTGGCATGGCTGACAGAGCAGGGCGTTCAACATGCCAAACAGCAACTGGCCTACCTGGAAGGCTCTCCTGTTAAGGTGCTTGCGGAGCAGATGCAATTTAACCAATTAATGGAAATATGGCGAGTACTGAGTCTCGGTCATAAACTTGAGCCGCACAGCGCCGCACCTATTGTCATCGCAAATTCGGTGGAAGCGGGGATTATTGCAATCCAAAAATGGATATATGATATTGTTGCAGTCAAATTTGGACGGCAAATACGCTACCATGTACAGAATACGGGCACTTTGCAAGCGCTGGCGGAAAAAGTAAACATGAGTCGTTTGTTTGATATGCAGAAAAAAACGAATGAACTGCGCAAACTTGCATTGCATCCATTAAATCATGAATTACAAATGGAAGGCTTATTGCTTGAATACACCAAGATTTTTCAATCTTGATCATCAATAATTAGAAGCACATTGCTCCCACAAACTATCATGCTCGTTGATTCTCACTGCCACCTTAATTTTCCAGAACTAGCCGAAAATCTACCTGCTATTAAGCAATCCATGCAAGCTAACGCAGTCGGGCATGCACTATGTATTTCCGTGACGCTTCCTGACTTTCCACAAGTGTTGGCATTAGCAGAAGCCAATGAAAATTTTTATGCCTCTGTGGGCGTACACCCGGATTATGAGAATATAGAAGAGCCTACTGTAAATGGTTTACTGGCACTCGCAAACCATTCTAAAGTGATTGCGATTGGTGAAACTGGTTTAGATTATTTCAGGCTCACTGGGGATTTGGAGTGGCAGCGTACACGTTTCCGCACTCATATACGAGCCGCTATTCAGTGTGGAAAGCCGTTAATTATCCATACACGCAATGCGGCAGAAGATACCTTGCGCATCATGCGCGAAGAAAATGCACAGCAAGTGGGCGGTGTGATGCATTGCTTCACTGAGAGCCTAGACGTGGCGTTGCAAGCCATCGCGCTTGGTTTTTATATATCATTTTCAGGTATCGTAACTTTTAAAAATGCATTATCAATTAAAGAGGTTGCAAAGTCGGTGCCATTGGACAGAATTTTAGTGGAAACTGACTCACCTTATCTTGCACCTATGCCATATCGTGGCAAAATCAACCAGCCTAGCTATGTAAAATACGTTGCAGAAGAAATCGCAAAACTACGTGGGGTATCATTCGAAGCGGTTTCTACAGCGACCACAGAAAATTTCTTTCGTTTATTTAAACAAGCAACTCGCTAGCAGCTAATCAGTGAGATAATAAGGCACTATTTTTGGAGAAATTAAGATGCAATTTATAAGTAAAAAATTATTTTTAAGTTTTGCCATGGCAATATTTTTAGCGGTAACCTTTTCTGGCGCGCATGCCGCACCGCCTAAAAATAAAACCTACACTGAAGATGAATTTTTGAATGCATTTAGCGGTAAATCAATGAAAGTCATTACTGAAAAACTGGGGCAACCTTTCAAAAAAGAATTATCGGTTAAGCCATCCGGGGCATCCACTGTCATGCTCAAGGCTGGGGCGGACGAGAAAAATTCCAAGCCAGTTAAAGTTGAAATGTGGTATTACAAAAACTTGGTGAAGTATGATCCGAAGCGTACTTATAAAGAAACAGAAATTACTTTTGTTAATGACAAAGCCATGAATATTGCATTTTTTAACAATCGGTAATAGATTTTTATTTTGGGAAAATTGCCCGAGAGACCATTCGTAACCTTAATGATGAAGCCCACCAAATACTCAATCTGCTGTGCGTCAATTGCTCAGCAGCTTCAATTTACCTCATGTCGCACCAAGTAAATCATGACGACGAATACTAACTCTTCAGCAGATGCTCCAAAAATTGGTGCGTTTGAGCGCAACCTTACATGGTGGGTGTTGGCTTGCATCATCATTGGCATCAGCCTGGGTAAGCTTAACCCTGCATTTTTTCAAGCGGCAGGCAGCATTAAAATTGCCGAAGTGAATTTGATTGTGGCCGTGTTGATTTGGCTGATGATTATTCCTATGTTGCTAAAAATCGACTTCGGCGCCATGAGTGATGTATTGCAACATAGCAAAGGCATCGGCGTTACACTTTTTATCAACTGGGTTGTCAAGCCGTTCTCAATGGCGCTGCTGGCTTGGATATTCATCAGGCACTTATTTGCTGACTATCTGCCAATGGAACAGCTGGATAGTTATATTGCCGGGTTGATTTTACTTGCCGCCGCGCCATGTACAGCAATGGTGTTCGTATGGAGCGGACTATGTAATGGCGAGCCAAAATTCACGCTTTCTCAGGTCGCTCTCAATGACGCCATCATGTTATTTGCATTTGCACCTCTTGTAGCCTTGCTGCTCGGGCTATCCAGCATTACGGTTCCCTGGAATACTCTTTTCTTGTCTGTATTGCTGTTTATTGTGGTGCCTGTGGTTGTCAGTCAGGTATGGCGCAGGCTGCTGTTATTAAAAGGTCAAAAGGCTTTAGATGAAACGCTTAAGCGCTTGCACCCAATTTCACTTACCGCATTATTGGTGACTTTGGTTTTGCTGTTTGGCTTTCAAGGGCAGCAGATACTGGCTCAGCCCATGATTATCGGTTTGCTGGCAGTGCCTATTACCATTCAGGTTTATTTTAACGCCATGCTTGCTTATTGGCTTAACAAGCAACTGAAAGTTGCGCATTGTGTGGCCGGGCCATCCGCTTTGATAGGCGCTTCAAATTTCTTTGAATTGGCGGTTGCTACCGCTATTGCCTTGTTTGGTTTTAATTCAGGCGCGGCGCTAGCAACGGTTGTGGGGGTGTTAATAGAAGTGCCGGTGATGCTGTCGGTTGTATCCATTGTGAATCGCAGTCGTGGTTGGTATGAAGCCAATTAGCGTTTGAGAAAAAGAATGAATAAAAAAAGCACCCACAGGGTGCTTTTTGTTGTTAGCATTAGGTAACGATTACTCTATACCGATTTGATAGACTTCTTCCTCTGGTTCTTCTGCCAATTTACCAGTCACTGCATCAACTTCCACTTCTACTTCCTTGCCATCAGCAGTTTTGATGTCGAATTCATAAGAAGGGTTGCCATTCGCTTCAACTGAGAACTCGGTTTCAATGATTTCCCCTGGTTGTTTAGCAAGGGCAGTCTTTTTGGCATCGTCTAGGCTAACCTTGGCTTTGCTCTTGAATGCAGCGTCATCCGCACTGGCAACTTCCATCTCTTCTTCTGTCACCTTGCCTGACTTGGCATCACACTCAACTTCCCACTCCTTGCCATCTTTACCTTTGATATCGAATTCATAAATGGGCTTACCATTTTCAACTTCCGCTTCGAGTGAGAGCACTTGGCCTGGGTGTTTTGCCAAAGCCGCTTTCATACAGGTTTCCATTTTTCCAGTATGAGCATGTCCACCGGCGTAAGCTAGTGTACTCATAAAAGCGGATGCCAAAGCTATTACCACTATTTTCTTGTTCATTTCAATCTCCTTTGTGACGTTAAAAATAAAAAATTCCCATCTGCTGCAAGCTTGATTATAATGAGATGTAAATTATTTTTCAAGAAATAACTTATTGATTTATATAGGAATTATGGTTTAATTCAGCCGAATAGTGGCTGTATATAACCATATAAATTACCAATTAACTTTAAAGAAATGACGCTATGGATAATGTGCCTGATATTGTTGACTCTGTACTCTACTTTTTAGCGGGATTATCTATCCTGACTTGGACTATTTTGATAGTGAAGAGTTATGTGTTTTTGCGGCAAAAGCAAGCCAACATTGAGTTGCTATCCGGTTACGCTGGAGTCACACGTTTAACCAAATTGCCTGAAGTGCTATACAAAGCAAAAGGGTCATTAAGCAGCCTTAGCAATAAGGCCATGCATGATCTTATTGCCTGGAACAAGGATGCTTCGCTGGACGTTAACGTGTTCCACGATATGTTGCGGCAATCATTGCGAGAAGAGCGCCATCGGCAACAAGTGCGCCTGGAAAGCGGTCTGGCTGTACTTGCGAGTATAGGCTCCACTTCGCCATTTATTGGCTTGTTCGGCACCGTATGGGGCATCATGCATGCGTTGAAAGGTATTTCTGCCTCTGGTTCAGCTGGCTTGGACGTAGTTGCTGGCCCGATTGGTGAAGCGCTCATTGCCACGGCTGCGGGTATCGCAGCGGCAATTCCCGCAGTGCTTGCCTATAATTATTTTTTACGTCAATCGCGCCTAGCTGCGGCAGATATGGATCACTTCTCCGAACGCTTACAAATACTGGCTAAACATTCAGATTACAAGGTAGATTAACATGTCCATGGATAACCATGCTGAAGGCGGCATGATGAGCGAGATTAACGTAACACCGTTGGTGGATGTGATGTTGGTATTGCTCACGGTGTTCATTGTCACCGCGCCACTGCTCATGAATTCAGTGGCGGTCAAACTACCCAAAGTTGCAGCGACCACTTCATTGCAAAAAATGAATGACGTCAAAGTGAGTATTACCTCAGCGACTGAGGTATATATAGATGAAACACAAATTGCCGCCTCAACTTTGGAAGCTGAGCTAAGAAAAAGAAATAATAAAGGGGATCTGCAAGTGCAAATCATGGCGGATGAAAGCGTAGCTTATCGTGAAGTAGCTAAAGCCATGGCACAAATTCAGCGCGCAGGGGTGAGCAAGTTTACCTTTGTCATGTTGCCAGATAGCACTGTGCAATCTGCCCATTAGTTATTGAATGGGCATAGGATTAAGTGAAGCTATCTCTGAATGAACAACTGCATAATGAGCGGCATGAGTCTGATTCATTTGTAATAAGTCTGGCTTTTGCTATTTCGTTAGCGCTGCACGTTAGCATTATACTTGCACTACCCTGGATTGAAGCTACCAAAGCAAAACCACCTATTACTATCGTTGCTGAACTTCTACAACCCTCACCACCAATAGAAGTTCCAGCAGAACCTAAACCCGTTGAGCCCCCAGTTAAACCAGAGATTGTGAAGGTTGAACGCACACTTACACCTAAGCCAGACACGCCGGCGCCAAAACCTCAATCCGTAGCGCAACCAGTACTGGCGGCAGAGAATTTGGCACAAGCCCCCAGCGATTACAGCGTGCCTGATATACCAAAACCCACGATTGTGCCTAACGAGCCAACAGCACCTGCAGCACCGGAGTTGCCTTCAACATCCTTCACAAAGAATGAAATTATCCCAACAACATCCAACACCACTTGGGATGACGATGATTTGTGGGGTGAATATGGAAATAATCTACAAAGACAGGTTGAGCGCAATAAACAATACCCAGCCATTGCGCTCAGGCGTGGCTGGCAGGGTTTGGCAAAAGTACTCGTTCATTTTTCCTCAGAAGGAAAAGCCATCAGTGTCACCATAGGAAAATCAGCGGGGAAGAAATTATTAGATGACCAAGCCATAGAAATGGTCCAAAAAAGCCTCAATGATTTACCAGTGCCCAATAAATTCAAAGACAGAGAATTCAAGTTAACTATTCCTGTGGATTTTAAGCTTGAATAGACATTTAGCGGATGCTGAAATGCTGCATTATTCTTCTGATTATGGTTGGATTAATCGTGTTGAAGAAACTTCAATTTTTAGGTTATAAGGTTTAAATATTTCCTTGATATCTTGCGCTTAATTTTCTGACGCGCCCGATTTGCTAGTCATTTATTGGTTTGATAAACCTTTTCTGCGATAATGTCGTTTTTGTTTTTTATTGAAAGTTAAAGCAAATGGCGCAATTTGATCATGTCAGTGTAAAAAAGAAAGCCAATATTTATTTTGATGGTAAGTGTGTCAGCCATACTGTGATGTTTCCAAATGGCACACGCAGCACTATTGGAGTCATTTTTCCTAGTACTCTTACGTTTAATACCGCTGCGCCTGAGTTGATGGAAATCAATGTGGGGGTATGTAAAGTGCGCCTTAAAGGTGAAGATGGCTGGAAAACATACAGTGCCGGCGAAAAGTTTACTGTGCCAGGAAACTCATCATTTGATATTGAGACAGTGGAAACATTAGACTACGTTTGTCACTTTGAATAATGCTTTCGTTATAAATCGCGCGATAACCTTGTTGTCATCACTCGCCGTACTCTTTGTACTTGCTTCGCTCTGACGCTTCGTTCTCGCACAATTTCTTAACGAAACCGAGTGGTTTCTGAAAGATTGTAAAAGGATAAAATATGCCTTCATTTGATATTAGTTCAGAAGTTGATATGGTCGCGTTGAAAAACGCGATTGATACCGCGGGTAAACAAATCACCAATCGTTATGACTTCAAGGGTAGTTCGGCCAAGGTCGAACTGAATGAGAAAGACAGCGTCATTACCCTTTTTGGCGATAATGATTTTCAGCTAGATCAGGTGAAAGATATTTTGCTGCCTGCGATGGAAAAGAAAGAGCCGGATTCATCAAAACGTCTTGATCATAAAGATGTGCAGAAAATATCAGGCAATAAAGTAAAGCAGGAGATGAGAATCCGTGCCGGAATTGATAGTGATTTAGCTAAGCGTATCACCAAGTTGATTAAAGATTCCGGTATGAAAGTGCAGGCAAGTATTCAAGGTGACACGGTGCGCGTTAACGGTGCAAAGCGTGACGTGTTGCAGGATGCCATTGCCTTTGTAAAAAAAAATGTAACGGATTTTCCGCTGCAGTTTGGTAATTTTAGGGACTAAGTAGGCGCGATATAAACGGCGCTTTATGAAGCAGAGAAATATGGCAAAAACGTTATACGATAAATTATTTGACAGTCACGTTGTGACCGAGGAAAACGGCACCGCATTGATTTATATTGACCGCCATCTGGTGCATGAAGTGACCAGTCCGCAAGCGTTTGAGGGGCTCAGGTTGGCTGGCCGTAAATTATGGCGCATCAATTCGGTGTTGGCTGTGCCTGACCATAATGTGCCGACCACAGACAGAAGCACAGGGGTGGCTGGTATTGCCGACCCGATTTCACGTTTGCAAGTGCAAACTTTGGATGAAAACTGTACGGATTTTGGTGTAACAGAGTTCAAAATGAATGATGTGCGTCAGGGGATTGTGCATGTGATTGGCCCAGAGCAGGGCGCAACCTTGCCGGGGATGACTGTGGTTTGTGGGGACTCTCATACCAGTACGCACGGGGCTTTTGGGGCTTTGGCACACGGTATCGGTACGTCTGAAGTCGAGCACGTGATGGCGACGCAATGTTTGGTGCAAAAAAAATCCAAAGCGATGTTAGTAACGGTTGAAGGCGCCTTACAAAAAGGCGTGACAGCTAAAGATATTGCATTGGCAATCATTGGCAAAATAGGCACAGCAGGGGGCACGGGTTACGCGATTGAGTTTTCTGGCGCTGCAATTCGCAATTTGAGCATGGAAGGTCGCATGACTTTGTGCAATATGGCGATTGAGGCCGGTGCACGCGCAGGCATGGTGGCAGTTGATGACACGACAATTAACTATATTAAAGATCGTCCGTTTGCGCCTAAAGCTGAGCAATGGGGTGCGGCGGTTGCCTATTGGAGCACTTTGCATAGTGATGCGGGTGCAGTATTCGATGCTGTTGTGACTTTGCAAGCTGAAGATATTCAACCGCAAGTAACTTGGGGGACTTCACCGGAGATGGTGGTTGGCGTTGACGGTAAAGTGCCAAGTTTGGATCTCGCGAAAAATGAGGTGCAACGTGGCGATTGGGAACGTGCCTATGCTTACATGGGTTTAACACCTAATACCCCTATCAATCAAATCAGTATTGATAAAGTGTTTATCGGGTCTTGTACCAACTCACGTATTGAGGATTTGCGTGCAGCGGCTGAGGTTGCAAAAGGCCGGCATATTGCACCTAACGTAAAATTAGCGTTGGTAGTGCCAGGCTCTGGTTTGGTGAAGGCACAAGCTGAACAAGAAGGTTTAGACAAGATTTTTATAGAGGCAGGTTTTGAATGGCGCGAACCAGGTTGCTCTATGTGCTTAGCCATGAATGCCGATAGGCTTGAGCCAGGTGAGCGTTGCGCTTCAACTTCAAATCGTAATTTTGAGGGGCGCCAGGGTCAGGGTGGCCGTACGCATTTGGTTAGCCCGGAGATGGCGGCGGCGGCGGCAGTGGCTGGACATTTTGTTGATGTAAGAAGTTTGTAAGTCAATATTAACTAAATTTAAGAAAACAATATGCAAGCTTTTACGCAATTGAAGGGTTTGGTAGCCCCGTTAGACCGCGCGAATGTGGATACTGACGCTATCATTCCAAAACAGTTTTTGAAGTCTATTAAACGCAGCGGTTTTGGACCCAATGCGTTTGATGAGTGGCGCTATTTAGACCAAGGTGAGCCTGGTATGGATAATAGTAAGCGCCCATTAAACCCTGACTTTGTGCTGAATCAATCACGCTACCAAGGGGCGAGTGTGTTACTTGCACGTGAGAACTTTGGCTGTGGTTCAAGTAGGGAGCACGCGCCATGGGCATTGGAAGATTATGGCTTCAAAGTGGTGATTGCACCCAGTTTTGCTGATATTTTCTTCAACAATTGCTTCAAAAATGGCATGTTGCCTATTGTATTGGCTGCGAAAGCTGTGGACGCTTTGTTTAATCAAGTTGTAGCCAATGAAGGTTACAAACTGGATGTTAACTTGAATGCTCAAACAGTGACTACGCCTGCCGGTGATGTCTATCCATTTGAGGTGGATGCTTTCCGCAAACACTGCTTGTTAAATGGTTTGGATGACATTGGTTTAACCATGCAGCAACAAGACAAAATTAAGGCGTTTGAGCAAAAGCATCAGCAGTCTCAGCCATGGCTCTTTTTGTAAGTCAGTTTTAATTAAAATCAAGTTTAAGAAAGTCAGTTCATGAAAATTGCAGTGTTGCCAGGTGATGGCATTGGTCCGGAAATTGTTGCACAAGCTGTTAAAGTTTTAACCGCGCTAAAATTAGACATCAACATGACTGAGGCGCCTATTGGTGGCGCAGGTTACGAGGCTGCGGGTGACCCATTGCCGGATGCAACATTAAAACTCGCTAAGGATGCAGATGCTGTTTTATTGGGCGCGGTGGGTGATTGGAAGTATGACAAATTAGAGCGTCATTTACGTCCTGAGCGTGGTTTGTTGCGTATTCGCAAAGAACTTAATTTGTTTGCTAACTTGCGCCCGGCTTTGCTTTATCCTGAATTGGCGGCGGCCTCTACCTTGAAACCAGAAGTGGTTTCTGGCCTGGATATTATGATTGTGCGCGAGCTCACTGGTGATATCTATTTCGGTCAGCCCCGTGGCATTTCTACCTTGGAGAACGGCGAGCGTGAAGGCATCAACACCATGCGCTATAACGAGTCTGAGATTCGTCGTATTGGTCGAGTCGCGTTTGATATCGCCATGAAGCGGCGTGTCAATGGTCAAAAAGCAAAAGTATGTTCAGTGGATAAAGCCAACGTGCTGGAAACCACTGAATTATGGCGTCAAGTCATGATTGAACTGTCCGCTGAATATCCAGAAGTTGAATTGAGCCACATGTATGTCGATAACGCTGCGATGCAACTGATTCGAGCACCCAAGCAGTTTGATGTCATGGTAACAGGTAACATCTTCGGTGATATTTTGTCGGATGAAGCCTCTATGCTCACCGGTTCTATCGGTATGTTGCCTTCGGCATCGCTGGATGCAAATAACAAAGGCATGTATGAGCCTAGCCACGGCTCTGCGCCAGATATCGCGGGTAAAGACGTTGCTAATCCATTGGCAACGATTCTTTCTGTCGCCATGATGTTGCGTTACACCTTTGGCGACGAAGCTAATGCACAACGCGTTGAAAATGCAGTGAAAAAAGCGCTGGCACTTGGGTTTAGAACGGCTGACATTTGGACAGAAGGTACCAATAAAGTTGGATGTGCTGCGATGGGCGACGCTGTAGTGGCGGCATTGTAAATTTAAGAAATGTAGGGTGGGTTAGGCGAAGCCGTAGCTCACCATGAGTTAAATATGAACTAAATATGATGGGCGATATATGTTAAAAGTAGGTTTTGTCGGTTGGCGTGGCATGGTGGGTTCAGTCCTCATGCAACGCATGTTGGAAGAAAATGATTTTGCGCTTATCGAGCCACAATTCTTCACTACATCGCAAGTGGGCGGTAATGGCCCGAATGTGGGCAAAGAAACGCCTGCATTGCTGGATGCCAAAGATATTAACGCACTCAAAGCGATGGATGCGATTGTGTCATGCCAGGGCGGAGACTACACCACTGAAATATTCCCAAAGTTACGTAATTCTGGTTGGAACGGTCATTGGATTGACGCTGCCTCAACTTTACGCATGGAAAAAGATGCGGTCATTATTCTAGATCCTGTGAATATGCATGTGATACAGAATGCACTACATAATGGCGGCAAGAACTGGGTCGGTGGTAACTGTACAGTTTCATTGATGCTGATGGCCTTAAATGGTTTATTCAAGGCAGACCTGGTCGAGTGGGCAACCTCCATGACTTATCAGGCGGCTTCTGGTGCAGGCGCACAAAACATGCGCGAGCTACTTAAGCAAATGGGTGAAGCGCACCGCGTGGCCAGCGACCTTTTAAAAGACCCGGCCTCTGCGATTTTAGATATTGACCGTGAAGTGGCAGGCACGCTGCGTGATGACGGTTTTCCAACAGCCCATTTTGGTGTGCCATTAGCCGGTAGTTTGATTCCATGGATTGATAAAGACTTGGGCAATGGGCAAAGTAAAGAGGAATGGAAGGGTGGCGTTGAAACTAACAAAATTTTAGGGCGCGAAACTAATCCGATCTTGATAGATGGCCTTTGTGTGCGTATTGGCGCAATGCGCTGTCATAGCCAGGCCTTAACGATCAAGCTGAAGAAAAATGTACCGCTAGATGAAATAAATCAGATGTTGTCTGAAGCGAATCAATGGGCGAAAGTTGTGCCAAATGAGCGTGAGTCTAGTATGCGTGAACTCACGCCAGCTGCGGTGACCGGGACTTTAATCACCCCAGTGGGTAGAATCCGTAAGCTAAATATGGGTAATGATTATTTATCTGCCTTTACTGTAGGTGACCAGCTGCTATGGGGTGCGGCAGAGCCGTTGCGTCGTATGTTGCGAATTTTAATAGAAAAATAATTTGTAAAGTTCTTCAGTTGTTGTGAGGCTGACAACAGTCAAAGTCGCCAGCCAGATAGCAGTTGAAAGGTGTGTGCATTATGAGCTTGCATCCCTAACTATTAGATGTTAGTTTTATACTGAAAATATTGGATTGATTATTGGATGGACTAAAGGTAGTAATGTGCATAAATCAAAAATAAAGCAATTTTCATTGGTAGCCTGCTTGGCATTTATGCCGTTTTTTGGTTTTGCCGCAGACTTAGGCGAGTTAAATGTAACCTCAAGTTTAGGTGAGCCACTAAAAGCTGAAGTGGAGCTTCTGTCAGTCACTCCAGAAGAGCTTTCAACGCTGGTTGCCGTCATTGCTTCTGAAGAAGCGTATGTAGCTCAAGGCATTGCCCGTCTAGGAATCCATAACGATATTAGAGTGGATTTGACTAAAAATGCAGATGGCTTACCTGTATTGACGTTGTATTCCAGTCAGCCTATTAGTGATCCGTATCTGGACATGTTAATTCAGGTAAATTGGGCATCGGGTCGCATACTGCGTGAATATGCTGTTTTGTTAGATTCACCAGAATATAAACAATCAATCAGTGAAGCGTCATTAGCACCGATTTCTCCTCCATCTGTAGCCAGCAATGCAAATAAAGATGAAGCCTCTGGCGAGGTAAATCCCGATACCTTTGATGGCGAGCTTGCAAAACAAGTTGGTAATCAAACTGATGAGCAACAAGACAAATATGATACAACTGCAGATACAGCGCAGTTAACCACAGTGCGCAGCGACACCTTGATCTCAATTGCAAGAAAAATGCAAGTCGATGGCGTGAGCTTGGATCAAATGCTCGTGGCTTTGTTTAAAAATAATAAAGAAGCATTTTCTGATGGCAATATGAACCGACTTAAAGTCGGTAAAATTATTAAGGCGCCTTCCAAAGACAGTTTCATGGCAATTGACGCACAGCAGGCTAAGCAGTCTGTGAAAGTGCACACTGCAAACTGGAATGAATATCGTAGAGCTCTAGCAGATACTGTGGCTAAAATTTCTGCTGGCGTAGAGAGTGAGCAAAAACAATCGGCATCTGGAAAAATTGTTGCCGCTGAGGATAATGCTACCTTGGTTAAATCAGGTTCACGGGATGTTGTAAAACTATCTGCCGGTGAGAAAGATTTTGGAAAAGGCAGCAAAGAGAGTGGTCAAGAGTTTGACGCTAAAATTTCAGCTCTGCAAGAAGAAGCTATCGCACGTGAAAAGGCATTGAAGGAATCGCAAGAGCGTACGACTGTTTTAGAGAAACAAATTGAGGATATGCAAAAATTATTGGCTTTGAAAAACCAAGCGATGACAGATTTGCAAAAAAAGGTTGAAAATCCAACTAGCACAGCAGCTGAAATTGAAAAAATGCCACCTATTGTAAAAACTCCCGTTGAGTTTGTATTAGAGGCATCATTCATTGAAGGTCTGTTAGATAATGTAGATATGGCATTGCTTGGGGGCACTGCCGGTGTTACATTGCTAGGCATCGGCTGGATGTTCTTACGTAATAAGCGTAGAAGAACCCTAGATAGCTTTAAGCACGGTACGGTAACTTCTGGCGATTTGCGTGCTAACACCATATTTGGCAATACTACTGATAATGCAAGTGCCTCAGACACTACATTTGATTTGCCACTAATGAATGAACTAGATACAAAGGTTTTTGATTTTTCTGCAATTAACCTAGATTTGGGCAAGGACGAGGATCAAGCAGTTGTGGGGCAATCATTAAATGATTTATCTATTGAACAGTCAGTGCAGATTGCACCTGAACATCAGGATATTGAAATTAAATTTGATTTAGTGGCTGCGTATATCGATATGGATGATAAAGATGGCGCGCGTGAATTGCTGGATGAAGTGATTAAAGAAGGCGGTCCTCAGCAACGGCAACGCGCCGAGCAGTTGTTAGCAAGTTTGGCATAACGCTGTTACTTCTAATACAAGCCGGGCCTATGGCTCGGCTTTTTTATCCATGCATCCATTCGTAAAAATTTTATATTTCATATTGATATTATTGCTCATGAGTTTTTTGAGTAATCAATTATTGTGTGTACTTTTGATTTTACTAGGCACCTTTGCGGCAAGTTTGCAACTACGTAGCTTTTTACGCGTTGTTACGCGCATGCGCTGGCTGTTTTTATCCATATTGATTATTTATGGATTTGGTACGCCAGGCGAGTTTATTCCGCACATTCCTGTTAATTTCGCACCCACTTTTGAGGGCGTTCAGCAGGGGATGCTGCAGATTGTAAAATTATTGATTGCTTTGGCAGCACTGAGCCTATTGTTTTCCACCAGCTCAAAAGCGCATTTGATTCATGGTTTGTACATATTGCTTAGTCCGCTCAAGTTTTTAGGCTTGAATGTGAAAAGGTTTGCTGTTCGATTGTTATTAACGCTAGATTATGTTGAGGAGTTAGCTTCGCAGCAGCAGCATAAATTTAGCCTTAATCAGTTTGACGATATTTACCTGACGGCAGATGAACAAGTTGCTGACAAAGTAATTGTTTTCGAGAGTTTACCTTTCAATTTTTTAGATAAAGTGATGATGTTTATCTTTATGGGAGCAATTTCAGGAATGCTGGTTTTAGGATTTCAATCGTGAGATACGCCCTAGGTTTGTCTTATGATGGGACTCGTTTCTGCGGATGGCAAAGCCAGCCTAATGCTTGTGGCGTGCAGGATACATTAGAGTCAGCTATTGCCAGTATCTCCCAGCATACAGTCAGGGTACATGCTGCAGGACGCACTGATGCCGCTGTGCATGCGCTTGGTCAGGTAATACATTTTGATACGGATGCAGTCAGGCCTTTATCTGCGTGGGTGCGGGGTGTCAATGCGCACTTGCCTGAAACAGTGCGTGTGGAATGGGCGCATGCGGTTGATGATGGCTTTCATGCTCGATTTTCAGCTTTTAGTCGTAGCTATCAATATTTGCTTTATAACGCGCCGGTCGCGCCTGCGCTTATGGCAACAAAAGCCGGCTGGTTTCATTTGCCGCTGGACTTTAATGCCATGCATGAAGCCGCAAGTTATTTAATGGGTGAGCATGACTTTAGTGCATTCAGAGCTTCTGAATGCCAGGCAAAGTCGCCTGTCAGGCAGCTCACCAAAGCGAATATCCGGGTTGCAGGGCAGTATTTTATTTTTGAATTCTCGGCTAATGCATTTTTACAGCATCAGGTGCGTAACATGATAGGCGCGTTAGTTTATGTAGGTAAAGGTGCACATCCTCCAACATACATGCTAGAGCTGTTGCGGAAACGTAATCGCACCTTGTCGCCACCTACTTTTTCACCTTCCGGCTTGTATCTGACAGGGGTTGATTACGATGCAAAATGGGGTTTACCAATTGCACCCCAGCGCGGCTTGCAAGTGCTGATTTAGCGTTACAATACGGCTTCCCTAGCGTGAATAATTTCATCAATGGCATATATTAATGGCATATATTAAAGGTGGCGTTTTGAGAGTCCGAGTTAAAATTTGTGGTATCACTCGTGTAGAAGATGCGCTAAGCGCGGTTGCAAATGGCGCGGATGCTATTGGTTTGGTATTTTATGCACCTAGCCCTCGTCACGTCAGCATTGCTCAAGCCATTGATATTGTGAATAAAATTCCTGCTTTTGTCAGTATAGTCGGATTGTTTGTCAATGCGGAATCCACTGTTATCAATGAAGTCACCTCTCAAGTCCGGTTGGATTTATTGCAGTTTCATGGCGATGAAACACCGGAAGAGTGTGCGCGTTATCAACTACCTTTTATCAAAGCAATTCGCGTTAAGTCAGACACAAATTTGATACAATGTGCGAAAGATTTTTCTGCGGCCAGAGCCTTGTTGCTGGATACTTATACCGAGGGTGTCGCTGGCGGTACTGGGCATGTGTTTGATTGGAATTTAATTCCAGCTGAATTGGCAAAACCAGTGATACTGGCCGGTGGCTTAAATGTGCAAAATGTGGCGCAAGCAATTGCGCAGGTAAAACCTTACGCTGTTGACGTCAGTGGCGGTGTGGAAATCTCAAAAGGAATTAAAGATGCAGCAAAAATTGCTGCATTTATGCAGCAAGTCACTATGTAGTGATTACAAAGTAGTGGTTACAAAGTAGTGAGTTTTAAGTGGAGAGTTAATAATGCAGCTTTATGACATGCCGGATGCACGTGGGCATTTTGGACAATTTGGTGGTACGTTTGTAGCGGAAACTTTGGTTGAGGCACTGGAAGCGTTGCGTGTAATGTACGAGAAGTATCGTCATGATCCCGAGTTTTTGGCTGAGTTTGCGTACGATCTAAAACATTTTGTTGGACGCCCTAGTCCTATCTATCATGCCAAGCGATTATCAGACAAATTGGGCGGCGCTCAAATCTACTTGAAGCGTGAAGATCTGAATCATACGGGCGCGCACAAAATTAACAATACCATTGGTCAGGCATTGCTTGCCAAACGCATGGGTAAACCTAGAGTGATTGCGGAAACAGGTGCGGGTCAACATGGTGTTGCAACGGCAACCATCGCAGCACGCCTGGGCCTGGAGTGCGTGGTATATATGGGCAGTGAAGACGTTAAACGTCAGGCCCCCAATGTGTTTAGAATGAAGCTGTTAGGAGCAACAGTCGTGCCGGTAGAAAGCGGGTCTAAAACGCTTAAAGACGCATTGAATGAAGCGATGCGTGATTGGGTTACCAATGTGAACAACACGTTCTATATCATCGGCACTGTAGCAGGTCCGCATCCATATCCGATGATGGTGCGTGATTTTCAGGCTGTGATTGGCATTGAAGCCAAAGAACAAATGATGGAAATGGCTGGCCGTCAACCTGATGCTATCGTGGCATGTGTGGGCGGCGGCTCTAATGCGATGGGGATTTTTTATCCGTATATTGATGTGCCGAACGTGCGTTTAATTGGAGTTGAAGCTGCTGGTCACGGCATTGAAACCGGGTTGCATGCTGCGCCGTTGACCGCTAATAGCCCGGTAGGTGTATTACATGGCAATCGTACTTATTTGATGCAGGATGCGGATGGTCAAATCATTGAAACGCACTCCGTTTCTGCAGGGCTGGATTACCCAGGTGTTGGGCCCGAGCATGCATGGCTAAAAGACATTAAGCGTGCAGAATATGTTGCAATTACTGATGATGAAGCGATGGCGGCTTTCCATAATCTATGCCGCACGGAGGGCATTATTCCTGCGCTGGAGTCCAGTCACGCATTGGCCTATGCCGAGAAGCTGGCTAAAACGATGAATAAAGACCAGATTATTTTAGTGAATTTATCTGGTCGTGGCGATAAGGATATTAACACCGTAGCCAAACTCGCAAACATTACTTTGTAAATACAATCTTATAAAAATATTACTCATGTCCAGAATTCAATCAACTTTTGCTACTTTAAAACAGCAAGGCAAAACTGCCTTGATTCCCTACATTACAGCCGGTGATCCACATCCAAAGCACACGGTCAATCTGATGCACACACTGGTTAAGCATGGGGCAGATATGATCGAACTCGGCGTGCCGTTTTCTGACCCAATGGCAGATGGCCCGGTGATTCAACGCGCGAGTGAGCGCGCTTTGGTGCATAAGGTAGGTTTAACGGCTGTGTTGGAGATGGTAAAAGAGTTTCGTCAAACCAACCAAACAACGCCTATTATCTTGATGGGGTACGCCAACCCAGTTGAAGCAATGGGCACGATTGTATTTGCTGATCGTGCGAAAGACGCAGATGTCGATGGTGTGATTACCGTTGATTACCCGCCGGAGGAATGTGGTGACTATGTTAAAGAACTTCGCGCTCGTGGTATAGATCCGGTGTTTTTATTGTCACCAACCACTGACCCCAAGCGGGTTGAGCTGATTGTGAATCAAGCGAGTGGCTTTGTGTATTACGTGTCACTTAAGGGTGTAACGGGTGCTGCTAATTTAGACATTACTGAAGTCTCCGGGCGCGTTGCCTCCATTCGCAAACAAACGGATTTGCCGGTAGGGGTCGGTTTCGGTATTCGTGATGCTGCGACTGCAAAAGCAACCGCCGCCATTGCAGACGCTGTTGTAGTCGGTAGCCGTATGGTACAGGCGATTGAGGCATCAGACGAGAGCGATCTGCAAAGCAACGTAGCGACACTGATGGATGAATTAAGAGCAGCGGTTGACGCTGCTTAATAGTTAAGAGGAATACGCAATGGGCTGGTTAAATCAACTACCGCAAAAAATTAAACGCATTGTAGGCACTGACAAAAAAACTGTGCCGGAAGGACTGTGGAGTAAATGTCCATCCTGTCAATCCGTACTCTATCGTAAAGACTTGGAAGATAACGCTGAAGTTTGTCCGAAATGTGCCTACCACAATCGCATTGGCGCACGCGCACGCTTGGCTCATTTGTTAGATGCTGATGGTCAGCTTGAGATTGGGGCTGACGTACAGCCAATAGATCCACTCAAGTTCAAAGACAGTAAAAGCTATGCAGACCGTATTAAAGAATCACAGAAAACGGTAAACGAGACGGATGCGTTAATTGTGATGCAGGGCAGCATTAAATCTGTTCCAGCGGTGGTTGCCGTGTTTGAGTTCAAATACATGGGCGGCTCAATGGGTTCTGTTGTGGGGGAGCGTTTTGTGCGTGGTGTGCAAACGGCCATTGAAAACAAAATGGCGTTTGTGTGTATTTCTGCAAGTGGTGGCGCACGTATGCAGGAGGGCTTGTTGTCGCTCATGCAAATGGCAAAAACCAGCGCAGCGCTGACGCGATTAAGTAATGCCGGTTTGCCTTATATCTCGGTGCTGACTGATCCTACCATGGGGGGCGTTTCAGCCAGCTTTGCCATGCTGGGTGATGTGATTGTGGCTGAACCTCAGGCTTTAATCGGGTTTGCTGGCCCGCGTGTGATTGAGCAAACAGTTCGTGAAACTTTACCGGATGGTTTTCAGCGCGCAGAGTTTTTGTTGGAACATGGTGCCATTGATTTGATTATTGATCGCCGCGAAATGCGTAACAGATTAGCCGGATTATTAGCTAATTTGATGCGTTTACCAGTTGCCGCTTGATTGATATATGACGTTTTAGTTCTGAGCGATTGTCACCTTGAGATTGACTGTGATGCTTGAAGATTTTTTGCATGTCTAGCCAATTGGCAGCTAAAGATTTACCGTCTTGGCTAAGCCACATTGAGCGTTTGCATCCGAAATCAATTGCAATGGGTTTGGAGCGGGTTAGGTGCGTTATTCAGCGGCTGGAATTACAGCTAAATTTCAAAATCATCACCGTTGCCGGCACCAACGGCAAAGGCTCAACATGCGCAATGCTGGCTCAAATTTATTCGCAAGCCGGTTATTCTGTAGGTTGTTATACCTCGCCCCATTTGATGCGCTACAACGAACGCGTTCGCGTTAACGGGAGGGAAGTCAGTGATGAGTCGCTTTGCGAAGCATTTGCCGCCGTTGAGGCTGCGCGACAGGATGGAGAATCAATCCCGCTGACTTATTTTGAAGTTGGCACCTTAGCCGCAATGTGGCATTTTACACAAGCTGATATTGATGTTGCGATTCTGGAAATTGGATTAGGTGGCAGGTTAGATGCAGTTAATGCCTTTGAACCCGATTGTTCTATTGTGACTAATGTTGATTTAGACCATCAAGAGTTTTTAGGCGATACGCGCGAGAAAATCGGTTTTGAAAAAGCTGGGGTATATCGTCAATCAGTCCCCGCAATTTGCGGCGACAATAATCCGCCACAAAGTTTAATGGATTATGCCCAGAAAATTCATGCTGATTTCAAGTGCATCAATCGTGATTTCAATTATGTATTATCCGCATCGGGTTGGGACTATTGGTCACATGGGCAAGCGGTGTACACGCTGCCACTGCCTGCGCTGACTGGCCGTTATCAGCTTGATAATGCTTCATGCGTAATAACAGCCGTTGAGTCTCTGCAAGCGAGTTTGCCGGTGACAACAGAATCTATTGCTAACGCAATGCAGCAAGTATCACTCGCCGGGCGCTTCCAAACCGTAGCCAAATCTCCTTGGATAATTTTAGATGTGGCACATAACCCGCATGCTGCAAAAGCGCTGGCTGAAAACCTTGTTACACTCAAAGTTGAGTCGAAAAACGAAAATCAGAGAAAAAATACCGATGGTAAAACCGTGGCAGTATTTGCAATGCTGGCAGATAAAGACATAAAAGGGGTTGTTAATGCGGTCAAGAGCGAGATTGACGCCTGGTATGTCGCGAGTATTGATCATGCGCGTGGGGCATTAGCCCCCGATCTGGCTGTTATTATTGCTGAAGCCAGCCCAAGAGCTACAATTAAAATTTTCGATAGCGCCGCTGATGCCTGTAAGCAAGCACGTATTGATACAGAAGCCTGTATTGATAGAAATGAAAATGATAAAATAGTGGCGTTTGGTTCATTTTTTACCGTTTCAAGTGTGATGCAATACCTGAACGAATACGAAAATACACATTTTTAAGGACGCAGCAATGCCCTCTGACTTACCTAATGAACAAGAGCTGTTACTTAAAAAGCGCGCACATCGCCGACTGGTGGGTGCAATAGCACTCGTGCTGTTGATGGTAATTGTTCTGCCGCAAGTATTGCAAGATCGTGCTGCTATTACACAGCAAGAAGCCATCAAAATTACGATGTCTGATGCGGTTGATGAGCCTAACCTAGAACCTGCTACTGATAAGAATTCTGTGGCTCTTCAGGAGGCTGAAGTTTTAGCGCCTCAGCAAGAAGTTGTTGTTAGTGTAGAACCTGCTATTGAAAATATCATTGCAAATAAAGACGTAGAAAATAACAAAACTGAGCCTAAAAAATCTGAAATCTCACAAGTTGCAGCTTCTCAAAACCAAAGCGAGTATTTCACGGTGCAAGTGGGTGTGTACTCAGATGCTGCCAATGTAAAACGATTGCAAGATCAATTAAAGCAAGCAGGGTTTAACGCTTATACAGAAAAAATTATGACGCCAAAAGGTGAAAGTATTCGCCTTAAAGCTGGCAACTTTACATCACGTCAGGACGCAGTTAATGCGTTGGGCAAACTAAAAGCAATAGGGTTGTCGGGAGTTGTCATTGACAATGACTAACGTTAAGGGAACACTGAGACAGTCGCAATGACAAGTTTTGATTATGCTGTACTCACAATTGTAGGGCTTTCTGTCATATTTAGTGTAATGCGTGGTATGGCGAGAGAAGTGATTGCTATTTTAGGGTGGGTCGCTGCATTTTATGTAGCTAGAACCTATACCAATCAGCTTTTGCCCATGATGCCGGCAGATATTCCGACCGAATCACTACGAGTGCTGGCCGCATTTTTGCTGCTTTTTCTGGCAACGCTGTTGCTGGCTAGCTTGTTAGGCATTGCAATCTCGGCAATTTTTAAAAAAATCGGACTAGGCTGGCTTAATCGGTTGTTAGGTGCCTTATTTGGC
The DNA here is from genome assembly GCA_945872425.1 of Methylotenera oryzisoli. GTDB lineage: Bacteria > Pseudomonadota > Gammaproteobacteria > Burkholderiales > Methylophilaceae > Methylotenera > Methylotenera oryzisoli_C. Next base: position 23,480 of record CAMBZE010000003.1, read on the forward strand.
ACGGTTCGTGGATTGCTTATTGTTTGTGTGCTGGTGTTTTTGGCAGGCCTTACTGAAATACCCAAAGATGCTCGTTGGCGGAATGCGATGTTTAGCGCGCCAATTGAAGCCTTGGTGGTCAGCATGTTGCCATGGATACCTGAAAACATTGCTAAGTATGTTAAATACGACTAAATTAACATCTTTAGATTTTCTTTTCACGGGCTTAAATAATGCCATTGAAAATATCTTTAAGTAATACAAAAAGTAATACAAAATTAATCAGTTAAGGTTTTATTCATGTGCGGAATTATAGGCATTGTAGGTAAAAATCCAGTTAACCAATTGTTGTATGATGGGTTGCTGGTGTTGCAGCACAGGGGGCAAGATGCCGCAGGTATCGTGACTTGTGATGGCAACACGTTTTTTATGCATAAAAATAACGGATTGGTCAAAGATGTATTTCAAACTCGCCATATGCGTAGTTTGGTTGGCAATGCAGGTATTGCCCATGTGAGATACCCAACAGCAGGCTCTTCTAACGCAGCTGAAGCTCAGCCGTTTTATGTGAATTCACCGTTTGGTATCGTGTTAGGTCACAACGGTAATTTAACCAATTCCGAGCAGTTAAAATCAGAAATGTTCCGTCAAGATTTACGGCATATCAATACCAGTTCAGATTCTGAAGTATTGCTTAACGTGCTGGCACACGAAATTGAAAAAACCTCGCGTAACGCAGTACTCAATACCGATATGGCTTTTGACGCAGTTGCTGGCGTACATAAGCGTTGCAAAGGCGCGTATGCTGTTGTGGCGATGATTGCTAATTTTGGTTTGCTTGCATTCCGCGATCCCAATGGCATACGCCCATTGGTCATCGGCAAAGGCGAGACAGATAAAGGCACAGAGTATATCGTTGCTTCTGAGAGCGTGGCTTTGGATGTATTGGGTTTCAAAGTGTTGCGGGATGTTGAGCCTGGTGAGGCGATATTTATTGATATGGATGGCAATATGTATTCACGTCAGTGTGCCGAAGATGCAAAATTGAATCCATGTATTTTTGAATATGTTTATTTGGCGCGACCTGATTCAGTCATTGATGGCGTTTCTGTCTATCAGACACGCTTAGACATGGGTAAAAGTCTGGCTGAAAAAATTAAGCGCGAATGGTCAGATAAAAAAATCGATGTGGTGATTCCGATTCCTGATACTAGCCGTCCTAGCGCACTGCAAGTCGGCATCGCTTTGGGGTTGGATTATCGCGAAGGATTTATTAAAAATCGTTATATTGGCCGCACGTTCATTATGCCAGGCCAAGCATTACGTAAAAAATCCGTACGCCAAAAACTTAATCCGATTGGCATTGAGTTTAAAGGAAAAAACGTCTTGCTAGTGGATGATTCGATTGTACGCGGCACTACGTCTCAACAAATTGTTCAAATGGCACGTGATGCAGGCGCTAATAAAGTGTATTTTGCTTCTGCAGCACCGCCTGTGCGTTTCCCCAATGTCTATGGTATTGATATGCCAAGTCGCGATGAATTGCTGGCAACGGGTCGTACCGATGAAGAAATTTGCAAGGAAATAGGTGCTGATGCGCTGATTTACCAGGATTTAGATGCATTGGTGGCTGGCATTAAATTAAGTAATCCAAAAATCAAAGCCTTTGATTGTTCTTGTTTTGATGGAAAATATGTCACGGGCGATATCAGTGAAGCCTATTTTGCTAAAATTGAATCTGCGCGGGGCGATGGCAAAAAAAACCTGAATCAGACAAACTCAAGCACTCAGTTGGATCTGAACTTGCTTAATGTCAATGAACTGGAGTTGGAAGATGGCGCGTAGGCTTAAGGAAACCCTGTGCCCATCAGGGTTGCGATAAATTTGCGTGCTTACGTATGTGTGCTCCTTGGCTTCGTAGAATAACTACGACCTGCGTCGCACGCCGCGCAATCATCACAAATTTATTCGCAACGTGGCTCATGGTGATTTAATCAGTGCTTCCTTAGAGTAGTAAGCGATCAACATGAATTGTTTTAGCTTATTTTATGCTTGACTCTGTTTTAACTTGGGTCTACCATGAAAATGCGCTGATTTGAGTTTGCCAACATTAATCAAGGCCACACTCAGCTTGCGGGCGCATTATAAACACAGCTAAAGCGAGTAAAAAAAGAACCCGCTTTGGCACATTGCTTGAGCGGGTTTTTTTATGCCCGGAATAATTGAGATGATTATGAACAAACTACAATTTTACCCAGAAACATTAAGCGTGCGTGCTGGTAGTGAGTCCACTGAATTTGGCGAGAACTCCGAAGCATTGTTTTTAAATTCCAGCTTTAGATTTAAGAGTGCGGCACAAGCGGCGGCTCGCTTTGGCGGTACAGAGCCGGGAAATATCTATTCGCGTTTTACTAATCCCACGGTGACCATGTTTCAAAATAAACTGGCGGCGTTGGAGGGGGCTGAGCAATGTGTGGCAACATCCAGTGGGATGTCTGCGATTTTAGCGTGCGTCATGGGCTTGTGTTCAGCTGGTGATCATGTGGTAGCTTCACGTAGTATTTTTGGCACTAGCGTGCAGTTATTTGGCAACATTCTAAAACGCTGGGGTTTGGAGGTAACGTTTGTTTCATTGACCAATCCTGATGAGTGGCAGGCGGCAGTCACGCCAAAAACCAAGCTGTTTTTTGTGGAAACGCCTTCTAATCCGTTAACGGAAGTATGTGATATTCGAGTACTCGCTGATATTGCTCATCAAGCAGGCGCACATTTGGTCGTGGATAACTGCTTTTGCACGCCAGCTATTCAGCAGCCGTTAGCACTGGGGGCTGATGTTGTGATTCATTCAGCCACTAAATATATCGACGGCCAGGGCAGATGTTTAGGTGGCGCAGTGTTGGGTTCCAAAGTGTTGATGGAGCCTGTGTATGGTTTTTTACGTACAGCGGGCGTTACCATGAGCGCATTTAATGCATGGGTGTTCTTAAAAGGGTTGGAAACGCTATATATCCGCATGGAAGCACATGCCAGGAATGCTTTGGCATTGGCCACCTGGCTGGAGGCGCAGCCTCAGGTGGCGCAGGTGTATTACCCTGGCTTAGAGTCTCACCCACAGCATGCGTTGGCGATGCGCCAGCAAACCAATGGCGGTGGCATTGTTACTTTTGAGGTTAAACCAAAGTCAGGTCAAACCCCACAGGAGGCGGCTTGGGCGCTGATTGATGCCACGCAGTTGATTTCAATCACTGCTAATTTAGGCGATGCGAAGAGTACCATTACGCATCCGGCGACCACGACGCACAGTCGCGTAACCCCAGAAGCGCGTGCAGCAGCTGGTATTAGCGATGGCTTGGTAAGAATTGCCGTAGGTTTGGAGCATATTGAAGACTTGAAGGCGGATTTGGTTTTGCTGACAAAATAACGTTACAAATCAATAAAACCAGTCGCCAATGTGTAAATTTGAATAGGGTACTTGTTACCCTATTTTTACATTGAGAAACTATGTTAAAAGTATGGTTAAAACCGTTAATTTACGGGCTAATCATGCTAAAATTTGTGCCATATAAAAATCATTAAAAGTTAGTTGGAACATGGATCAATTCGCGAAAGAAACTCTCCCGATTAGTTTAGAAGACGAGATGCGTCGGTCTTACCTTGATTACGCCATGAGCGTAATTGTGGGTCGTGCGTTACCCGACGTGCGCGATGGTTTGAAACCTGTGCATAGGCGCGTTTTATTTGCGATGCATGAGCTATCTAATGACTACAATAAGCCTTACAAAAAATCGGCACGTATCGTGGGTGATGTCATCGGTAAGTACCATCCGCATGGCGATACCGCTGTTTACGACACCATCGTGCGCATGGCGCAAGACTTCTCTCTGCGTTATATGCTGGTCGATGGTCAAGGCAACTTCGGTTCAGTGGATGGAGATAATGCGGCAGCGATGCGTTATACCGAAATCCGTATGGCGAAAATCGCACATGAGCTGTTAGCGGATATTGATAAAGAAACCGTGGATTTTGGCCCGAATTATGACGGTTCTGAACATGAGCCGCTCATCATGCCGGCACGCATTCCAAATCTGCTGATTAACGGTAGCTCCGGCATTGCGGTGGGGATGGCAACTAACATCCCGCCGCATAACTTAAATGAAGTGCTGGATGCCTGTTTTGCCTTGCTTAAAAATCCTGAAACTGGCATTGAAGAGTTGATTGAACTGGTGCCTGCACCTGACTTTCCGACTGCAGGTATCATTTACGGTACAGTTGGGGTTAAAGAAGGTTACCGCACAGGTCGTGGCCGTGTGGTGATGCGTGGCCGCACCCATGTGGAAGATATGGATAAGAGCGGTCGTCAGATGTTGATCGTGGACGAGTTGCCGTACCAGGTAAACAAAAAAACCTTTGTTGAAAAAATTGCCGAGTTAGTCAACGAGAAGAAAATCGAGGGTATTTCTGATTTGCGCGATGAGTCAGATAAATCAGGCATGCGCGTAGTGATTGAGCTGAAACGCGGCGAAATTCCTGAAGTGATTTTGAATAACCTGTATAAGCAAACGCAGTTGCAGGATACGTTCGGCATGAACATGGTGGCTTTGTTAGATGGTCAGCCACGCCTGCTGAATTTGAAGCAAATGCTGGAGGCGTTCTTACGTCATCGCCGTGAAGTGGTAACACGTCGCACTGTGTTTGAGTTGAAAAAAGCACGCGGTCGTGGACATGTGTTAGAAGGTCTAGCCGTTGCATTGGCAAACGTCGATGAAATGATTGCCATCATTAAAGCGGCGCCAACGCCACCAGAAGCCAAAGTGGATTTGATGGCGAAAGCCTGGCACTCACCTGTGGTTGAAGAAATGCTCAAACGTGCAGCGATGGAAGCAGCGCGACCAGAAGGCTTAAGCGTTGATTTTGGTTTAACGCCAAAAGGTTACAAACTGAGCGACCTGCAAGCGCAGGAAATCTTGCAAATGCGCTTGCAACGCTTGACTGGGCTTGAGCAAGGCAAGATTGTGAGTGAATATAAAGAGGTGATGGATGTCATTGCTGATTTGCTGGATATTTTAGCAACACCATCACGTGTGACCACTATCATCACGGATGAATTGACCGAAATTAGAAAACAATTCGGTGATCAACGTCGCAGTGAGATTGTGGTCAATGCGCAGGATTTGTCGCTGGAAGATTTAATCACGCCAACGGATGTTGTTGTGACGTTATCGCACACCGGTTATATTAAATCCCAGCCCTTAGACGAATACCGTGCGCAAAGACGCGGTGGGCGCGGCAAACAGGCTGCGGCCACAAAAGAAGACGACTTTATTGACAAGATGTTCGTCGCAAATACGCATGATTACATTCTATGCTTCTCAAGCCGTGGTCGTGTGTACTGGCTCAAGGTTTACGAAGTACCGCAAGGTAGCCGCACCAGTCGTGGCAAGCCCATTGTTAACCTATTCCCGTTAGAAGAAGGTGAAAAAATCAACGCTATTCTTTCAGTAAAAGAGTTCGATGAAAATCACTTCATTTTCATGGCAACCGCATTGGGTACCGTGAAGAAAACGGCGCTAACTGAATTTGCCAACCCACGTAAATCGGGCATTATCGCCATCAATTTAGATGACGGTGACTATTTGATTGGTGCAGAAGTCACCAATGGTGCCAATGATATTGTGTTGGTCTCTAACGGCGGCAAGGCTGTGTGGTTCGACGAGGAAGAAGTGCGTCAAATGGGGCGCGCAACACGTGGTGTTCGCGGCATGAAGTTGTCTGCTAAACAGCGAGTGCTGTCATTGTTGATCGCCGATGATGATAAGCAAACAGTGTTGGTGGCTACTGAAAATGGTTACGGCAAACGCACGGTACTTGCAGACTTCCGTCATTCTGGTCGTGGCACGCAAGGGGTGAAAGCGATTGCCGTGAGCGAGCGTAACGGTCTGGTGGTTGCTGCCAAACTTGTGAATGATGATGATGAAATCATGCTGATTACCACTGGTGGGGTATTGATCCGTACGCGTGTGAAAGAGATTCGTGAATTGGGTCGTGCAACGCAAGGCGTAACGCTGATCAATTTGGGCGAAGGCGAAAAACTATCCGGTATTGAGAAAATTGTTGAAACGGATGACGAAGAATAATAAATTGTTTTAGCCACAGATAAACAGATAAACACGGATATACACAGATTAAACCAATGGAGCCTGGTATTCCAAATACATAGGAAACTTTATTGAGTTCAAAGAATTGTCCGATTGTCATTCCAGCCATTCGCTGGAATGGCTGAGTTTGATTTTTTATTAAAAATTGCAGCGTATTTCACACCGCGCAAAGCTCTCTTAATGATTTATCTGTGTTCATCTGTGGCACATATTTTTTGATGTTGAATTAAATAAATGACAAAAATCTATAATTTCTCCGCAGGCCCTGCGGTCTTACCTAAACCTGTACTGGAGCGTGCGCAAGCAGAGATGCTGGATTGGCACGGTTCTGGTATGAGCGTGATGGAGATGTCGCACCGTGGCAAAGAATTCACGGCGATATTGGCTAAAACTGAAGCGGATCTACGTGCACTGTTAAATATTCCGCAAAACTACAAGGTATTATTTTTGCAAGGTGGTGCAATCGCTGAAAATGCAATCATTCCAATGAACTTGCTCAATGGCGGTGAGGCTGATTATGTGGTGACAGGCGCATGGTCCAAGCGTAGCGTAGAGGATGCAAGCGCCTACGGCAAAATCAACGTGGTGGCGAGCAGTGAAGCGGATAAATTTACCCATGTACCAGCCTATGCAAGCTGGAAATTAAATAAAAACGCCGCCTATTTACATATCTGCACCAATGAAACGATCAATGGTGTAGAGTTTGAAGGAATTCCTGATGCTGGTGATGTGCCGATTGTTGCTGATATGTCTTCGCACATACTTTCACGGTCGGTTGATGTCAGCCAATATGGCGTCATTTACGGTGGCGCACAAAAAAACATCGGTCCGGCAGGTTTGTGTATTGTCATTGTGCGTGAGGATTTATTGGGTAGGGCATCGCCTTTGACTCCAGCCGTGTTTAACTGGAAAACGCAGTCTGAAAATCAATCCATGATCAATACACCACCGACCTACAGCATCTACATGGCTGGTTTGGTATTTGAGTGGCTGTTGGCGCAGGGTGGGGTGGAAGCGATTGAACAGATTAATATCAAAAAAGCCAATTTGCTTTATGATTATATTGATAGCACTGATTTTTATACCAATAATATTGCAATCAATAATCGCTCACGCATGAATATACCTTTTTTCCTGCGCGATGAATCATTGAATGATGCTTTTCTAAAAGGAGCCGAAGCGAACGGCTTATTGCAATTAAAAGGTCATCGTATGGTAGGTGGTATGCGTGCATCTATCTATAATGCTATGCCAATAGAGGGTGTACAGGCTTTGATAAGCTATATGAAAACATTTGAAAAAGCACACTAAAAATGTCAAATCAACAACCATCCAATCAATTAAAACAACATCGCAATCAAATAGATGCCATTGATGAGCAAATACTTGAGCTGGTCAATAAGCGTGCCAGTCATGCGCGTCATATTGGCGAACTTAAAGATGACGGTGTTATTTATCGACCGGAGCGTGAAGCGCAAATATTAAGACGTTTGGCTGAAATGAATACCGGACCATTGCCAGCTGAGGCGGTAACCAATATCTTTCGCAGTATTATGTCTAATTGCCGTGCGCTGGAAAAAGAACTGACGATCGCATTTTTGGGGCCATTAGGCACGTATAGCGAAGAAGCGGCGCTGAAACAATTCGGTCAAGGTAGAGGCGCCGTAGTCTGCGGGTCTATTGATGAAGTGTTTCGTACTGTAGAGGCAGGGCAGGCGGACTACGGGATTGTGCCTGTAGAAAACTCTAATGAAGGTGCCGTTGGGTTAACGCTGGATTTATTGTTAACTAGCTCATTAAAGATATGTGGCGAGGTGACGATTCCTGTGCATCATTGCCTGTTATCGGCTCAAGCTGATATTCATGAAATCAGCCATATTTTTTCGCATGCACAATCTCTTTCGCAGTGCCATGAGTGGCTTAATCGAGTTTTGCCCAACGTCACTCGTGAAGCAGTAGTGAGTAATGCACGCGCGGCGCAAATGGCGCATGAGCTTGTCACTACAGAAAATACCTTTGTAGCTGCGATTGCCAGCAAGCGCGCAGCCGAGTTGTTTGGGCTTAACATCCTGGCTGAAAACATTGAGGACGACACTAAAAACACAACACGTTTTCTAGTGCTGTCAGCGCATGGTGTAGCGGCCTCTGGTAAAGATAAAACATCACTTGTAATGGCTGCAAAAAACCAACCAGGTGCTGTTTTGGAACTGCTTGCGCCATTAGCCGCGCATGGGGTGAGTATGACCAAGTTTGAATCCAGGCCATCCAAAATCGGAATGTGGGAATATGTGTTTTATGTCGATATTGAAGGGCACGAACAAGATCCGCATGTGGCTGCGGCAATCAAGGACATTGAAGTTTGCGCGTCCTATTTGAAAAAATTAGGCTCTTATCCGCTAGCGCTGCTGTGATGATATTGCGCTTTTAACGCTCACAAAAATGACTATTTTAGCCCCGAAACACATCAGAGAAATTGCCCCCTATCAAGGTGGAAAACCCATCACTGAACTTGCCCGTGAAATGGGCCTGCGTATTGAAGATATTGTAAAGCTGGCCTCTAACGAAAATCCGCTTGGCATCAGCCCTAAAGCCGAGTACGCCATACAAGAAGCCTTGCTTGATATTGCACGTTACCCGGATGGTAACAGCTTTGCGTTGCGCGATGCCGTGAGTAAAAAATTTGAGGTTGCACCTAATCAGATCGTGTTTGGTAACGGTTCAAATGATATTTTAGAGCTGGCGGCTCGCGCTTACTTAACCAGTGATAGCGAAACTATCTATTCGCAACATGCTTTTGCCGTCTATCCTTTGGTCACGCAGGCGACTGGGGCAACCGGCATTGTGGTACCCGCCAAGGATTTTGGGCATGACTTACCGGCAATGTTGGCTGCCGTGACCGCCAAAACACGCATTATCTTTGTGGCTAACCCCAATAACCCGACAGGAACATTGCTTGGTAAGGATGAGCTGTATGCCTTCTTGAAACAAGTGCCAAAACACGTGCTGGTTGTTCTTGATGAGGCCTATGATGAATATCTCCCCCCCGCATACAAATCAGTAGCGATTAGCTGGCTGAATGAATTTGATAATTTAATTATTTCACGCACTTTTTCCAAAGCGTATGGCTTGGCTGGTTTGCGCATCGGCTTTGGTTTGTGTCACGCTGCGATTGCCGACATGATGAATCGTGTGCGTCAACCATTTAACGTGAACAGCATCGCGCAAGCGGCGGCGGTTGCCTCACTGGCTGACGATGATTTTGTGGCACGCAGTTATGCCTTAAATCAGGCCGGGATGGCTCAATTGACACAAGGTTTAGAAAAACTGGGCATAGAATATATCCCATCATTCGCCAACTTTATCAGTATAAAAGTTGGCGATGCCGCTGACTATAATCAAAAATTACTTAAAAATGGCGTGATTGTGCGACCGATTGCCAATTATGAAATGCCTGAATATTTGAGAGTGAGTATCGGATTATTTTCTGAAAATGCCAAATTTTTAGATGTGCTGGAAAAAATCATAAAACAGTCGTGAGTTAGCTGCCTGTTAATGACTCATGATGTTTGCCTCATGAATTTACTTAGGTACTATTCGGTAAGTTTGCGGTGTTGTGGATGCCGAATAGGGTGCAAAATGCTTCTCACGTTATGGCGATTTGCTTATAGCGAACAACAACAATTACTTAAAGGAACTTTACCATGTGGACTAAACCAGCAGCGACTGAAATGCGTTTTGGCTTTGAAGTAACAATGTACGTAATGAATAAATAATTAGCGATTTTGCTTAATTAAAAAAGGCTGCCGCAAGACAGCCTTTTTTTATAAGAAACGGTTTCTAGGTTACGTAGTGTTAGTACAAATTATTTTATAGAATTGTAGAGTTTCATGCATATACATGTATTAGGCGCCGGAGCCGGCGGTGGTTTTCCGCAGTGGAACTGTAATTGTTTTAACTGTGACGGCTTACGCAAAGGCACGATTAAAGCCACTAAGCGCACACAGTCATCCATTTGTGTCAGTAGTGATGGCATCAATTGGGTGTTATTTAACGCCTCACCGGATGTATTGCAGCAAATTCAGGATTTTGCACCATTGCAACCAGCGCGCGCCGTACGCGACACAGGTATTCAAGCTATTGTATTGATAGACGCGCAAATTGACCACACCACGGGTTTATATATGTTGCGTGAAGGCTCGGTTAAACGTGAAATCTACTGTACCGATATGGTGTATGGCGATCTGACCTCAGGTAATCAGATATTGAATATCCTGGGCCACTATTGCGGCATCAACCATCACCAGGTGCCGATTGATGGCAAAACCAGCTTCACTATGCCTAATGTGCCCAATCTCAAATTCACGACCGTGGCACTCAAGAGTGCCGCGCCACCATACTCACCACACCGTAATGACCCACAACCGGGCGACACGATTGGCGTGTTGATTGAAGAAATCAGCACCGGTAAAAAATGCTGGTATTCACCAGGCTTGGCAGAAATTGAGCCACACCTGCCAGAGTTGATGAATCAGGCAGATTGCATCATGGTAGATGGTACGTTTTGGACCGATACCGAGATGATGGATTTAGGTTTGATGACCAAAACTGCACGCAGTATTGGTCATAATCCCCAGTCTGGCAAAAATGGCATGATTGAAGATTTGGATAAATTTGGCGATGTACGTAAGGTGTTGATTCATATCAATAACACAAATCCTATTTTGCGTGAAGATTCTGCCGAACGTGCAATATTGAATGAACATAAGATTGAAGTGGCCTATGACGGCATGGACATTATTCTTTAAAAACAGCTAATCAAACGGAGCAAAAAATGAACGCAATCACAAACAATCAGCTACCTTGGACACGTGAAGAGTTTGAGGCAAAGTTACGTGAAAAAGGTAAGGGCTACCATATCCATCATCCGATTCATGTGTTGATGTATGAAGGCAAACTTACACAACAGCAAATGCAGGCTTGGGTAGCCAATCGTTATTACTACCAGATTGCGATCCCAATGAAAGATGCAGCAATTTTGTCTAATTGCCAAGATCGTGAAATTCGCCGTGGCTGGATTCAACGTATTTTTGATCATGATGGTAGCGGGCATATCGCAGAAGGCGGCGAGGGCGGCATTGAAGCGTGGATTCATCTAGGTGCTGCAGTGGGTTTGAGCCGTGAAGATATCATGTCACTTAAACTGGTTGCGCCAGGCACTACATTTGCCGTGGATGCTTATATCAATTTTGCAAAACAACGCCCTTGGCAAGAATCTGTATGTTCAAGCTTGACTGAACTATTTGCACCGCATATCCACCAGCAACGTATTGATGCATGGCCTGAAATGTATCCTTGGATTAACGCAGAAGGGATGCAGTATTTCAAAAACCGCCTGACACAAGCGCGTCGTGACGTAGAACAAGGCTTGCATGTGACATTGGATTATTTTGGTCAAAGCCGCGCATTGCAAGAACGTGCATTGGAAATTTTGCAATTCAAGTTGAATGTATTATGGGTCATGGCCGATGCCATCATGTTGCAATGCACTGATATTAAAGTGGAAGGGCGCGATTACTTGCGTCAGCCAGTGTTTGAGGTTTAATTAGATCCGCTATGGAAAATCAAATACAACACACCGACATTTACGCACTTGCGCCACACCATCGCTTTCAGTGGGAAGAAGCACAGCAAAATTATGTGATACTTTTTCCTGAAGGCATGGTCAAACTGCACGGAGGGGCCGGTGAGATACTAAAGCGCCTGGATGGCAAGGTTACCGTTGGCGAGATTGCGGCTGATCTGAAAGCCACTTTCCCTGATGCCGTTGATATTGAAAGCGACATTATCGGTATGTTTGAACTAGCGGTAAGCAAGGCTTGGTTGCGCAAAGTTTAGTAAATTCAGGAGTAGTAAAATGACACAAGCATCTTTAGGCGAGTCCGTGGCACAAAAGGCGATACATGCCGCTCAAAATAATGGTGTTTCATCCAGCTTCACCCGTACTCAGCCATTGTGGTTATTGGCTGAGGTGACTTACCGTTGCCCACTGCATTGTGCTTTTTGCTACAACCCGACTGATTACGACAAGCACACACAAAATGAGCTGACCACAGCGCAGTGGATACAAGCTTTGCGTGACGCACGTAAATTGGGCGCAATTCAGTTGGGGATATCCGGTGGTGAGCCACTATTGCGTGATGATATTGAAGACATTGTGATTGAAGCCAAGAAACTCGGCTATTACAGCAATCTGATTACCTCTGGCGTAGGGTTGACTGAAAAACGTATTCAAGCATTCAAAGAGGGCGGTTTGGATCATATTCAGCTTTCCATGCACGACATTACGGAAGAGATTAACAACTTTATTACCCATACCAAGACGTTTGAACTGAAGAAAAAAGTTGCCGCCATGATTAAAGATCATGGCTACCCCATGGTGCTGAATGTTGTTATTCATCGTTATAACATCGGCCACATGAAACAAATTCTTGAAATGGCCGAGGCGATTGGCGCTGATTATATCGAGTTAGCCAATACGCAATACTATGGTTGGTCGTTAGTGAATCGTAGCCAATTGATGCCGACTAAAGAGCAAGTGGATGAAGCTGAAGCGATCACCAATGAGTTTAGAGCAAAATCTGGTAGCAAGATGAAGATTTTCTTTGTGGTGCCAGATTATTTTTCAGATCGTCCTAAAAAATGCATGAACGGCTGGGGCGAAGTATTCATGATTGTGACGGCAAATGGTGACGTGTTGCCGTGCCACTCAGCGCGCGTATTGCCGAATATGCAGTTTCCAAACGTAAAAGATACTGATCTGGGCTGGAGCTGGAAAGACTCTCCAGCCTTTAACCAATATCGTGGCGACAGCTGGATGAAAGAGCCATGCCGCAGCTGTGAGGAAAAAGAGAAAGACTTGGGCGGTTGCCGTTGCCAATCATTTTTGTTAACGGGTGATGCCGAAGCCGCTGACCCGGTATGTAGCAAATCACCACATCATCATTTGATACAAAAAGCGATTGCGGACTCTGAAAATCCAGCGTTAGCAGCGCAACCGATTGTGTTCAGAAATGATAAAAACTCTAAAAAAATTATTGCCGGTGAGTTTAAAGAGCTTGTTGCTGAGTTCCATGCTTTACCCTAAATGTTTTAAGAATAAATCTTGAAACATCAGTCCTCTCCATTTTTACTGTCTGTTGTACTTGCAAGCTTGGCAGCATTGGCACCTTTTGCTATTGATACCTATCTGCCCGCCTTTCCGACCCTGGAAAATGATTTGCAAGGATCATCGCTAGAGTTACAGCAAAGCCTGACTTTTTATCTATTGCCGTATGCGTTAATGACGCTATGGCATGGCGCAATTTCAGATTCAATCGGGCGTATTACCACCATTAAATGGGGGTTGGGTGTTTTTGTACTCGCTTCTATCGGCTGTGCTTTTGCCCCCAACATTGAAACGTTGTGGTTTTTTCGTGCCTTACAAGGGTTATCCGGCGGGGCAGGTAATGTTGTGGCCCGTGCGATGGTGCGCGATCTGTTCGAAGGCCCGCAAGCACAGCGTGTCATGGCAACGGTGCAGATGCTGTTTGGTATTGCGCCGGCGGTGGCACCTATCATCGGCGGATTGCTGCTAGGTATTCACTGGCAGGCTATTTTTATCTTTTTGGCAATTTATGCCGCCCTGAGCCTGTGGGCGGCAATGCATTATTTGCCTGAAACGATGCCAAAGGAAAAACGTTTGCCACTTTCAGCCAAGCAAGTGATTAAAGACTACCGTATTATATTTGGCGATAAAGAATTCAATTACTTAGTGTTTGGATTAGGCGCTAATTTCGCCGGGTTTTTTCTGTATGTACTGGCCAGCCCGGTGTTTTTGGTGAAACATTTAGGGTTAACCGAACATCAGTTCGGTTGGATGTTTATTCCCACTGTGTGTGGCATGGTGTTCGGCTCTTACCTGGCTAAACATGCTGCGGGTAAGTATTCGCAGCGAAAAGTGGTGAAAGCTGCATACGCATGGATGGCTGCAATGGCCGGGTTGAATTTATTGATTTGTTTTATGCTGCCCACTAACGCAATGTATAACATTGTGCCGGTAGCGCTGTTTAATATCGGCATGGCGTTGGCGATGCCGATACTTTCTTTGGCGGCTTTAGAGCAGCATCCAAAAATCCGAGGCACTGCGGCCTCTGGGCAGGCTTTTATACAAATGCTGTTATCTACAGTATCTGCGGGGCTGATTGTGCCACTGGTGTGGTACGCACCATCAGGTCTGGCGTTGGCGATGGCGGGTTATTTAGTCTTTAGTTGGATAACGATCAGGCAGGCCAACATCTGGCGTAATTGTTTATAAAATACAAAAGGAGATTTGCGCCTCCTTTTGTTGTATTTCTGATTAAATGATTCGTTTATTCAATCAGCAAATCACGCTTACCTGGTACGCCATTCATGGCGTCAGCATCATCAAGTGCGGCTTTACGAGAGGTAATGACTGGCCACAATTCGGCTAAGCGCGCATTCAGTGCAATAAACTCTTGTTGATCAGCCGGTACATCATCCTCGGCAAAAATCGCTTCCGCAGGACATTCTGCAACGCATAAGGTGCAGTCAATACATTCATCCGGGTTAATTGCCAAAAAATTTGGGCCTTCTACAAAGCAATCCACTGGGCAAACATCTACACAATCTGTGAATTTGCATTGAATACAGTTTTCGGTAACCACATAGGTCATTTCAAGTCCTTTACAGCTTTAATAGCTAAAGCGTTATTTTATAAGAAATTCTATTAATTTTCTTCTGTTATTTCATTCAAAAAACCACAGTGGCGAGGCGCAAGAGCGCAGACAGTACAATTAAAGTACGTCAAGTGAATGCAACAATGCCAATGTGGAATTTTTGTGTGAAATCATTAAATAATCATCCCCGCGCCAACAGTATTATTGCTTGATTCATCAATCACAATGAAGGCCCCGGTAGAGCGATTGCTGGCATAACTATCAACCATCAGTGGTTGTGCGAGTTTGAAGCTGATACGCGCTATGTCATTCATTTTGAGGTCAGTCGTCGTTTGCTGTTCCAGCGTGTTGACATCAACCTTGTAGCTGATGCTGCCAATTTTAGCTTTTGATTCACGCGTTGTATGTCGCACAATGTAAGTGCGCGCAGTGGACATCGGTGTTTCTGATAACCAGCACACAAAGGCTTCGATTTGTTTCACAGGTTCGTTTGCTTCGCCTGTTTTGACAATCATGTCGCCACGTGAAGTGTCGATTTCATCTTCTAAAAGCAAGGTAATGCTTTGTTCAGTGGACGCAGATTGCAAATTTTCTTCGCCTAATTGAATGGCTTTGACTTTAGATGTATAGCCGTTCGGTAGCACAGTCACTGCATCGCCAACGGCAATCTCACCTGATTCGATGCGACCCATGAAGCCACGGAAGTCGTGTAATTTTGGGTCATCTGAAGCATGTGGGCGGCAAACAAACTGTACTGGGAAGCGGAAGGCTTCGGATTGCTCTGTATGTGCGGCAGGCGCTTCTTCCAGCATTTCAAGCAGCGTTTCACCTTGATACCAAGGCATGTTGTCCAGACGGTCAACCAGCATGTCACCATTGAGTGCAGACATTGGAATAAAGCGGATGTTATGACCAGCTTCATTGTTATCGTTACGTTGCAGGCCAATTTCTTTGGCAAAGGCTAGGTAATCTGCGCAAATCTTGTTGTAAATCGCTTGGTCATAGCTCACCAGATCCATTTTGTTAACGGCAACCACGATGTGCGGAATGCCTACCAGATGCGCCAAGTAGCTATGGCGACGCGTTTGGGTGAGCACACCTTTACGTGCATCAATCAAAATAATTGCGAGATTAGCAGTGGAAGCCGCAGTGACCATGTTGCGCGTATATTGCTCATGGCCTGGTGCATCCGCAATAATATACTTGCGTGTACCGGTGCTGAAGTAGCGATAAGCGACGTCAATGGTAATGCCTTGCTCACGCTCAGCTTGTAAGCCGTCGGTGAGCAATGATAAATCGACTGCTTCCATACCGCGTTTTTTAGACGTGTTTGAAATTTGCGTCAGTGTGTCTGCCAAAATTGTTTTGGTGTCAAATAGCAGGCGGCCAATTAAAGTGCTTTTGCCGTCATCTACGCTACCGCAAGTCATGAAGCGCAAAAGGCTATCATTGTGGTTGGAGTCGTTGTGTTGTGTGTTTGTCATAATTTTAGTGCCTTGTTTTTAGCCACTGATAGTGCGAGTAAATGCATTATTTATTATTCGTCATTCCCGCGTAACCGTAAAGGTCATCACCGCAGAATATGCCAGCTGAAGCTGGCTATTCATGCGCGATAGGCGGGAATGACGGGCTTAGAAAATTAAAAGTAACCCTCTTTTTTACGTTGCTCCATTGAAGCGTCCGAGGTTTGATCATCCAGACGTGTTGCGCCACGCTCGGTGATAGTGGTTGTTGCGGTTTCCAGCACGATTTTAGCAACATTACCTGCATCACTGATAACAGGTGCTGTGCAGGTGATGTCACCTACAGTTCTAAAGCGCACTTGCATGTTGATTACTTCTTCACCTACCTTCGGCGGATTGATAACGCCGCCGCTCACAAGCGGCACATTCACCGGCACAATTGCGCCGCCACGCATGACGACATCGCGTTGATGTGCAAAATAGATGCTTGGCAGACCTAAGTTTTCGCGCTCAATGTATTGCCATACGTCCATTTCTGTCCAATTGGAAATAGGGAAGGCGCGGATGTTTTCACCCTTATGTGAGCGAGCGTTATACAAGCTCCATAACTCAGGGCGTTGATTTTTAGGGTCCCATTGACCAAACTCGTCACGGAAACTCATGATGCGCTCTTTAGCGCGGGCTTTTTCTTCATCGCGACGTGCGCCGCCAATGCAGCAGTCAAAGCCAAATTCTTCAATGGCTTCCAGCAAAGTGACCGATTGATGTTTGTTGCGTGGCTCATCAGGTGTTTTCAACACGACGGTGCCGCGTTGCATGGAGTCCTCAACAGAACGTACAATCAGGCGCTCGCCCAGTTCTGCTGCACGCTGGTCGCGAAAATCAATCACTTCCTGGTAGTTGTGACCGGTGTCGATGTGCATGAGCGGGAAGGGGAAGCGACCCGGACGGAAAGCTTTTTCCGCCAAGCGCAAAATGCAGAGAGAATCTTTGCCGCCCGAGAATAGCAATACAGGGTTGCTACATTGCCCCGCAACTTCGCGCAGAATGTAAATGGCTTCAGATTCCAGCCAGTCTAAGTGCGAGAGAGGTTTGGAAGGTTTGGGTTGTTTAATTGATGTCATATTGTGTATTTCAAAATCAATTCAACTGCATTAGCGTAATTGCAGTTGAAATTTAAAAAATTATTTCTTTACGTGTAACCCGCATTCTTTATTGTTTGGGTCTTCCCACCACCAGCGGCCTGCGCGTACGTCTTCTCCCGAGGTGATGGCGCGTGTACATGGCGCGCAGCCGATGCTAGGGTAAAACTGGTCATGTAGCTTATTATAAGGCACTTCGTGTAAGCGAATGTATGCCCACACTTCCTGTTCAGTCCAATCGCTTAGTGGATTAAACTTTTCCAGCTTGTTGCCCGTATCAAATTCGCGGAATGGCAGATTCACGCGCGTGGTCGATTGTTCAGCGCGCATGCCGGTAACCCATGCTTTTTTGCCCTTGAGCGCACGTTGTAATGGCTCTACTTTACGCATAAAACAGCAGGCTTTACGCAAATCTATGGATTCGTAAAACGCATTGATACCATTCGTTCTCACATAGGTTTCAACGGCCTCAGCTTGTGGAAAAAATATCTTGAGCTTGGTGTGATAGGTTTTCTCTGTTTGCGCAATCAAATCATAGGTTTCAATTGGCAGGCGACCGGTATCCAGCGAAAAAATCTCAATAGCAAGCTGATTGCGCTGAATGATGTCAGTTAGCACCATATCTTCCGCGCCAAAGCTATTGGCGAAGGTGATGTTGTTTGCGCCAAACTCACTGGCTGCGGCACTGAGCAAGTTTAATGCTGCGCTTGTTTTGGTTTTAACACTAGCGACTAATTCATCGGTAAGAGCAGGCTTGGTTGCAGGGTTATTTGCACCTAGTTTCAGCATCACGATTTGACCTAAATCTGTATCTGCGGCCATTTAGGTACCCCTGTTATAGCGCTGGAATACAGGCCGAGGCTCATCTACTGCGCCTTGGTATGGTTGGCTGAAGTCATTCAGGCTTGCGATAGCATCAGCTGCGGAACGATCTGCGCGAATGACAAAGCTGGTAAAGCCGCCGCGTTTCAAGAAAAACAACTGATCGCGCAGCACGTCGCCAAAGGCTCGCAGGTCATTTTTGTAACCATACCTGCTACGTAACAACGTGCCTAGTGAGAATATACGACCATCAGCAAAGCGCTCTACAAAAATTGCAATGATGGGCAATTCGTTGATATCGGTTTGATGTTGTATCAGATGCTCTAATAATTCATGTGTAGCCAGCCAAACGCCAACTTCGTTTTCTGCTACGCGATTAGCAAGTTCGCGATGACGAGCAATGAACACACTTAACGGCACGATGATTTTACCGGTTGCAGGAATAATCGTATTTTCAATTTGCTCTGTGGTAACGCTTTCTTCACCGGTCAGTTTGAATAAAACTACTTTACCGGCTTGTTTGCGTGCTTCTACTTGCGTGGCTGGTAATTGGACGATCGTCCAATCATCACTTGCCAAGCTTGCTACGCCATTTTTCAGTTGAATCAAACTATTCATGCCGTCACCTCATTTTTTGCATAGACATGCGCTTTGAATGGGGCGATGCCCAAACGACGCGCAGTATCAATAAAGCGTTCTTCAGGTGTACGCTCTTTGATGTAAACCTCAATCAATTTTTGCACTACACCAGGCATTTCTTCCGCCGAGAATGAAGGCCCAATCACGCTGCCGATGCTGGCGTCATTGCCTTGTTTGCCGCCAATCGTCACTTGATACCATTCTGAGCCGTCTTTATCTACCCCTAAAATACCGATATGACCAACGTGGTGATGCCCGCAGGCGTTCATGCAGCCTGAGATATTGAGTTCAATGTCGCCAATGTCATGCAAGTAGTCCAAATTATCAAATTGCATTTGAATGGCTTCAGCAATCGGAATGCTTTTTGCATTTGCCAGTGAGCAAAAGTCACCGCCCGGGCAGCAAATGATGTCTGTCAGCAGGCCAATGTTGGGCGTAGCCAAGCCGTGCGCGCGGGCTTTTTCCCACACGGCAAATAAGTCGCTCAATTTCACATCCGCCAGAATTAAATTTTGCTCATGCGAAACGCGCAGCTCACCAAAGCTGTATTGTGCCGCCAAATCAGCCACCACATGCATTTGCTCACTGCTGGCATCACCTGGCGGTTTGCCATGAGGCTTGAGTGATAGCGTAACCGCGCGGTAACCCGAGGTTTTGTGTGGGTGCACACAACGTTTAACCCAGGCAGCAAATGCAGGACTGCTGGCTACAGCTGTGTCAAAACTTGCGTCTTGCGCAGGCAGTGATTCATAGTCAAAATCTGCAAAATGCTGCGCAACACGCGCCAGCTCGGCTTCAGTAATGGTATTGGGGCTATCTTTCAGGTGTAACCATTCAGCCTCAACCTGTTTGCGGAACTCATCAATCCCAAGCGCTTTAACTAAGATTTTGATACGTGCCTTGTACATATTGTCACGGCGACCATGCAGGTTATACACGCGAACAATGGCCTCGCAATAGGTGAGGGCATGTTGCCATTCAAGATGCTCACGAATGACGGCACCTAAAATAGGGGTGCGGCCTAAACCGCCGCCTACCCATACTTTAATGGCTATTTTGTGATTGGCATCTCGGTAGAATTCCATACCAATATCGTGTACTTGCACAACGGCACGATCTTGCAGGGTGCCGGAAACGGCGATTTTGAACTTGCGTGGTAATAACGCGAACTCCGGGTGAAATGTGCTCCATTGGCGCATGATTTCAGCCATGGCACGCGGGTCAATGACTTCGTCAGGCGCAACCCCTGCAAATTGATCCGTGGTGATATTGCGGATGCAGTTGCCCGAAGTTTGAATAGCATGCATTTCAACCGTAGCCAACTCGGCAAGAATGTCCGGTGTATCTTCCAATTTTGGCCAGTTGAGTTGCAAGTTTTGGCGCGTACTAAAATGACCGTAGCCTTTATCATATTGGGTGGCAATATCAGCCAATTTATGTAACTGCTTGGCTGACAACATGCCATAGGGCACGGCAATACGCAACATAGGGGCGTGGCGTTGGATATACAAGCCATTTTGCAAGCGCAGTGGGCGAAATTCATCATCGGTCAATTCGCCGGCTAAAAAACGGCGCATCTGGTCGCGATATTGCGCAACGCGCTCATCAACGATTTGTTGATCTATTTCATCGTATTTGTACATGACTATTAAGACTTCTTAAACAAAAACAAATTTCAAACCAATAGCAAGCAACAAGGCTGCCAGCATTGGGCGTAATACTTTTTCTGGGATTTTGACGCTTAAATGACTACCAACCCATATCCCAGGCAGGGAGCCGATGAGCAGGGTGCCTAGTAATTCAAAGTTAACATGCCCTAATGTCCAATGTCCAAAACCCGCAACTGCAGTTAATGGAATGGCATGTGCCAAGTCTGTCCCCACTACTTTTAAGGTGCTCATTTTTGGGTAGAGGAATAGAATTGCCAAAGTACCCAATGCACCTGCGCCAACTGAAGATATGGTGACCAGCACGCCCAGTATTATGCCAGTAAACACGGTTGCCGGGATTTGAATTTGATTAAAACGCCCCGTGCTAATCACGCTATTTTCGATTTCACGTATTTTTTTTCGGGTTAAATAGCTACGAATAAGCACTGCAATCGCCGTAAGTATGAGCGCAATTCCCAGTGTGAAGGTGATCAGTCCAGTGACATCTTTTTCAATTTTAATCAGGTGTTTGATTAAAAAGATGGTGATAACAGCAGCAGGCAGGCTACCCAATGACAGCCAGGATACGACGCGCCAATCAACAGATTTGTGCGAGGTGTGATGCACAAATACACCACCTGTTTTGGTGATGGCTGCGTAAAGCAAGTCGGTTCCTACCGCAATGGCGGGTTTGAAGCCAAATAAAAATACCAGCAAAGGCGTCATGAGTGATCCGCC
Source organism: Methylotenera oryzisoli (assembly GCA_945872425.1). Lineage (GTDB taxonomy): Bacteria > Pseudomonadota > Gammaproteobacteria > Burkholderiales > Methylophilaceae > Methylotenera > Methylotenera oryzisoli_C. The sequence continues at coordinate 44,802 of CAMBZE010000003.1, forward strand.
GCCCACGCCAGTAATGCCGACGAGCATACCGACAGCAAAGCCTGAGATGATATAACCAAGTTCCATATTTGGAGTATCCGTTAATTGAGCGTTTAATCGAGGTGCGTAATATAACAGTAGATGATATTTATTTATAAGAATATGTTATTCTATGAATATGCTTTTTAGTTATATAAAACTTTTTTCTAATTTGACTAAAGATGAATCAACATGAAGTTGCATCAATTACGTTACTTGCATGAAGTTGTACGTCAAGGTTTGAATATTACCGGTGCCGCAGATGCGTTAAACACCTCTCAACCAGGAGTGAGTAAGCAAATTCAGCTGCTTGAAGAAGAGTTGGGCTTACAGATTTTTCAACGTAATGGTAAACGCCTGATCGGGATCACTGAACCAGGGGTCAAAATTTTAGCTTTAGCCACTCAAGTGATTCGTGATATTGATAATATCAAACGCGTGGGTGAGGAGTTTGGTGATGTGGAAACGGGCACGTTAACCATTGCCACCACACATACGCAGGCGCGTTATAAATTACCTGCGGCCGTTAAAGCCTTCATGAGCAAATACCCCAAGGTTAAGTTAAACATACATCAAGGCAACCCTGGCCAAGTGGCAGAGCAGGTTGTCAATGGTGATGCCGATTTCGGTATTGCTACAGAGTCAATTAGCAGCTATGACAGCTTGCTGTGCCTGCCTTGCTACCACTGGAATCGTTGTGTTGTGGTGCCCTATGGCCATCCATTGCTGTCTAATGGTGAGTTAACGCTTGAAAAATTGGCCTCTTATCCGCTCATCACTTATGACTTTGCTTTTACTGGCGGCACTCTGGTATCTAAAACCTTTGGTGACGCAGGCTTGACACCCAATGTGGTGCTCACTGCAATTGATGCAGACGTGATTAAGACCTATGTGTCGCTGGGTTTGGGTGTGGGCTTGCTTGCTAATATGGCATATGATCCCGAACGTGATGCCAATTTGGTCATGATAGATGCGAGCCACTTGTTTGCTGATAGTACAACCTATTTAGGAGTACGTAAGGATGTATTCTTACGTGGTTATATGTACGATTTTATTGAGTTGATTGCGCCACATTTTAATCGTGCTGCGGTGAATGCTGCGCTGAAAATCAGTGCGTAATGGAGGTAAGCAAATGATGCTGCAAAATAACAGAATGAATCAATACCTTTTGACCATAGCGCTGGTTGTGCTGATGACAGCTTGCTGCGCAGTCAAATCCGTTGCACCTGCTCAAGCGGAGCTAACAGGCAAAGTTAGCATCGACATGCCGGCAATTGACCCGAGTACGGCCATCTATGAATTGCCGGTGAAAGACGGCGTGAGTTATCAGGATGTAGTGGATAGCTTAAAGTCCATATCCGAGGGCATGAACTTTGTGAACCCAGCCAATTTCCCCATTGCGGAACACATGAAGCAGCGCGGTGTGGATGCACAAGGTGTAAAAGAGGTACATTCATTTTGCAACTTGAGTATGGGTACGGAAATTATTTTAGATCATCCGGAGTTTTTGGTGTTTGCGCCATGCCGTATCGCACTCTATGAAAAACCTGACGCTAATCATCAATTAAAGCTTTTCTTAGCGTTGGATCGCCCAACATTTGATTTGAAAAGCATTAAAAATCCGAGTGAACGGGCAAAAAAATCAGCACAGGAATTAGAAACAGCCTTGCTAAAAATAATGGATAAGGCGCGTAGGGGTGATTTTTAGATCGCTTGGGAAGCACTGATTAAATCACCATGAGCCACGCACATGAGGATTTAATCAGTGTTTCCCTTGGCAAAACCGTATGAAAGAATTCATTTGAAAGCGTTGTTAGTTATTGCTCAACCAGGGTTTGCAGAGCAAACCATCACCAAATCCCGTTTTATAGCCATGGCGATGCAATGTATCAGCGAGAGGGAGGTGGGAGCAGCATTGCGCGCATTTGCGGCACAGCACCCCAGTGCGCATCATTTGGCTTATGCATTCAGGCTGAAAACCGAGCAAGGAATCATTCAGCGTTTTTCAGACGCAGGTGAGCCCTCCGGCACTGCCGGTATGCCAATATTAAAGTTGATAGAAGGTCGCGAGCTTGTTAATGTTTGCGTCGCTGTTATCCGTTATTACGGTGGTATCAATTTGGGCACCGGCGGATTAGCAAGGGCATACGGCGGCACGGCAAAATTGGCGTTAGATGCGGCAAAAACCAGTGTTTTTGTTGAAATGCAAACAGTAGCGTTAACGATTCATTATAATCAAATGGATTTAATGACCAGAGCTTTGGCTAAGTGTAACGGGTGTATTCTAGATAAGTCATTTAATGAGCAGGTTGATTTGGTCGTGTCATTACCAATAGACGAGATATCAGGTTTTTTGAGTAGATTTTTAGTAAAATAATTAGATAAAAAACAATCTATTATAGATTTAATTTAACTTTATACATTAAGGTAAATATGAGCAGACTTTCGCAAGCATCACCAGTAACCGTCCATGAAATTGCAGCGTGGGTGCTAACCGCCTTTGCCTTATTTTTTGTGGTGAAATTCAGTCTGCTACCGGCTTTATTGGCAGGTTTGTTAGTGTTTCAGTTGGTGCATATTATTACACCTTATATTTCACAGCGCTTTCCTAGTAAGCGCCCTAGCAACCGCGCTAAATTATGGGCGGTGGGCATTTTGGTGTTTATCATTGTTAGCTTGCTTGCACTGGCAGGTGCCGGATTGATGGCGTTTTTGCGGTCAGATGCAGGCAGTGTCACCGTGCTACTGGCAAAAATGGCGCAAATTCTTGAAGATTCACGCAAAATTTTACCAAGCTGGTTGTTGGAACATTTGCCCGCTGATGCTATTACGTTTAAAGAGCAGGCAACAGCCTGGCTACGTTCGCATGCGGATGAATTGCAAGTAGTGGGTAAGGAAGCCGGTCGCGTCACCGCACACATTATTATCGGCATGATTGTTGGCGGCATGTTGGCATTGCGTGAGGCGGTGATAATTGATCACTTTAAGTCATTCGCACGTGCGCTGGTTGGGCGTTGCAGTTTATTGAGTGATGCATTCAAACGCGTGGTGTTTGCTCAAATTCGCATATCGGCAATCAATACTTTTTTCACGGCAATCTACTTGGCCGTAGTGTTGCCATTAGCCGGCATTCATTTGCCTTTGGTTAAAACCATGATTGCCATCACATTTGTGGTAGGTTTGATCCCAGTGATTGGTAATTTAATTTCCAATACAGTGATTGTGGTGGTGAGTTTGAGCCAATCACTAGGCGTGGCGATAGGTTCGTTGGTGTACTTGGTGGTGATTCATAAATTCGAATATTTTTTGAATGCGCGTATCGTGGGTAGTCAGATTCGCGCAAACGCATGGGAGTTATTGATTGCCATGTTGTGCATGGAAGCCGCCTTTGGCTTAATCGGCATTGTCGCGGCGCCCATTTATTACGCTTATATCAAAGCGGAGTTGCGTGCGCGTGATTTAATTTAAACATAGGGCATCAGGTATAATCGACCCTATGATACAAATTACTATTTTAATCATTGCTGCTGCCGTTCTTTTGTTGCTGTTGTGGCAAATGTGGCGAGGAAGCCGGGGCGATAAAAATATCGTTATTCTGCAACAGTTGGAAGAGAAGCATCGCGCCATGCTGCTTGATTTTAACGATGGCTTAAACAAGCTAGGTGACCGATTGAGTGCGACATCCGGTGACACAAGCGAACGCTTGCGCTCAAGTGTGGCTACTGAGTTGCAATCTACGCGCGATGCTATGCAAGCCTTGCAGTTGGCGCAAAATAGCAGCCTTTCACTTACGCGTGAGACGGTGCTGGAAAAGTTGCACACCACGTTAGCAGAGCAGGGCAAGGCTGAACAGGAACTCATTCAATCAACCATGCGCAATGCAACTTCGCAGCTCACGGCAAGTATCGAAACTTTGACCAAAACGGTAGATGGTCAGCTTGAGCAGATTGGCGGCAAGGTTTCTGAGCGTCTGGATGAAGGGTTCAAGAAAACCAATCAAACGTTTGCTGATGTGATGGCACGCTTGGCGACCATTGATGAAGCGCAAAAGAAAATTGATGGTTTAACCACCAATGTGGTGAGCTTGCAAGAGTTATTGGGCGATAAACGCTCACGCGGCGCCTTTGGCGAAGTACAACTGGAAGCATTGGTACGCAATGTGCTCCCTGTGAATTCGTTTGCCATGCAACATACCTTTGCAAACGGTACCCGCGCTGATTGTGCTCTGTTTTTACCTGAACCCACTGGTACGGTAGCGGTGGATAGCAAGTTTCCACTTGAAAATTACCACCGTATGCTGGATAACAAGCTGAGCGAGGCCGAGAAAGCGTTGGCAGAAAAACAGTTTAAGTTAGACGTTAAAAAGCATGTGGATGACATTGCCACTAAATATATTATTTCTAACGTGACCTCTGATGGTGCGGTCATGTTTATTCCGGCTGAGGCGGTGTTTGCCGAGTTGCATGCTTATCATGCCGATGTGATTGAATATGCCATGAATAAACGGGTGTGGGTGGTTTCGCCCACCACCTTGATGGCCGTGCTTAACACGGCACGTGCCGTGCTTAAAGATGTGGAAACACGTAAACAAGTACATGTGATTAAGGAAGAGCTCGGCAAGCTCAGTAAAGACTTTGGCCGTTTTGATGTACGCATGAAGAAATTGGCTGATAATATCCGTCAGGCGCACGAAAATGCACAGGACGTGCATATTTCCAGCCAAAAAATCTCGCAGCGATTTGCACAGATTGAACGCGTAGAATTAACTAAAAATTCAGCAGAATTACTCGACACAATAGATGATAATGAAAATTAAATTATTTTACTTTGCAAGACTCAAAGAAGCGCTTAAATATTCGACTGAAGATTTAGAGCTGCCAGATGAATCGATGACTGTCCTTAAACTTAAAGCCTATTTAGCCAAGCGCGGCGATGTTTGGGGGCAAATGTTAATGGGCAAGTTAAAAGTTCGCGCAGCCATCAATCATGAATTGGTGGATGATAATGCGGCCATTGCTGACGGCGATGAAGTGGCGTTTTTTCCGCCGGTGACAGGCGGTTAGCGATCCTTAAAATATGACTGTTCGTGTACAGACAGAAGATTTCGATGTTGGCTTTGAAATCAACCAATTTCGTAAAGCACGTAACGATATAGGCGCGATAGTTAGCTTTGTCGGTTTAGTACGTGATTTAAATGATGGCGATGCTGTATCTCAGCTCACGCTGGAGCATTATCCCGGCATGACGGAGAAGTCTTTAGCGGCAATTATCAGCCAAGCCAAGGCGCGCTGGAATATTATAGAGGCATTGATTATTCACCGCGTCGGAACATTGCAGCCGAGCGACCAAATTGTATTGGTCTTGGTAAGCAGTGCGCACCGAGGAGATGCCTTTGCAGTCTGTGAATTTATGATGGATTACTTGAAAACAGAAGCCCCGTTTTGGAAAAAAGAGGCAACGCCGCAGGGCGAGCATTGGGTAGAAGCAAAATCAGCAGATGACGTGGCGCGCGAGCGCTGGAATATGAAAAAATAATATGCAAAACAGATTAACACCACAACAACTCACACTCAATATTGATGCAACGCAATTTAGCTTTGCTAACACGTCAGAGTTGGTTACTGAACATCATAATGACGCACAGTATCAAGCATGGGTCGCGCAGTCAGAAGCTAAAAAAGCGGCTGAGTTTGGCTTGAGCATTCAGCATGCAGGTTTTAATCTGCTGACATTAGGCGAGCCTGGCTCTGGGCGCACTACGCTGATGCTTAATATGATGCACGATGCCGCAAAAAAACAACCTGTGGCTAGTGATCTTGTTGCGCTTTACCAATTTGAGGCAAATGGTAAACCTTTGTTTCTAAAATTGCCTGCCGGCGCAGGCACGCAGCTAAAGCTTGCTTTAGATACATTCATTCGCAATTTTGCTAAAGACTTATCCAGCCTATTGGAAGCCAGAGTACGGCAAAGTTCAATGGCGCCGCTACAAATCTTTTTAGACGGGCAGTTGAGTGCCGTTAAAGCTAGCCTTACGCTGATTGATGCGAACAAAATGCCTATGCATTACTTCGATCAACTGAAGCAGGACATATTGGAAACTTTAGAGGCCTGGCAGCCGAACTCTAGTGCAGAGGGTGAACTAAATCTTGAACCTTTGCTGTCGGAGAGTTTTTTTGGGCGCTACCGCGCTAATATATTGGTCGAGCATCATGTCGGTCAGCGTGCGCCTGTTATTTATGATAATGATCCGAGCTTGCAATCTTTATTCGGCGGTGTAGAAGGTGCCAGTGAGTCTAGCAATGTGCCTGACTTTATGCGCCTGCGTGCGGGAAACTTACTGCGTGCCGATGCTGGTACGCTATTGCTGCATTTACGCGACATTTTGGCGGATGAGCAAAACGGATCACATATCCTTGAAAAACTACACCGCTTTTTGCGTAATGGTACCTTGCAAATTGAAGATCTAAGCAGTAGCAGCAATCAGGGTAGTAGCCTCATCAGTGCGCAGGCTGCGATACCGGTGGCGGTTAAAATCGTGTTGATTGCAACGCGAGAAGATTATTACGAATTGCTCAGTATCAAGCCGGATTTTTTCGATTACTTTCCTATCAAAATAGAGTTTGCTGATCAAGTTAAAGCCAACGTTGAAAATTATGCCGCTTATGCCGCATTTGTAGCGCATAAATGCCAGCAACATCATTGCCATCATTTTACTGCTGATGCCGTAGCGGGCTTATTACAAGCCATGCACAGGTTGATTGAAGATCAAACCAGATTAAGCACCAAGTTTGCTGTGTTAGAAAAATTGCTACTGGAAAGCGCCGCCACTGCTTCTTTGCGCGGGACCCTTTTAGTTGAAATTAAAGACGTAAAATCGGCAATACAACGTAAATATGCGCGCCATAGTTATATTGAATCGCATATGCGTGATTCCATTGTCGACAAAGAGTTAATCATTAGCGTGCATGGCGAATGCATTGGGCAGATTAACGGCCTCACACACATTGACCTTTCTGAAGCGAGTTTTGGCTCACCGGTGCGCATTTCAGCTAATTGTTACGCGGGTAATCGCGGTGTACTCACCATCGACCGCGAGGTATCCATGAGCGGTCCTACACATGATAAAGGCGTGATGATACTGCAAAGCTGGTTACACACTAACTTTGCACGAATGAACCCGCTTAATCTCACTGCGTCATTAGTGTTTGAGCAAGAATACAGCGGTGTAGATGGTGACTCTGCCTCATGCGCAGAGCTATTTGCGTTACTGTCATCGCTAGCGCAAGTGCCGATTAAACAGGGCATTGCCGTTACCGGTGCGCTTAATCAGCATGGCGAAGTGCTGCCCGTAGGCGGCTTGAATGAAAAAATTGAAGGTTACTTCAGGGTGTGTAAAGAAATCGGTCTGGACGGCAAACAGGGTGTGCTGATACCCGAGCGTAATATGCGCCACTTAATGTTGAGTGATGAAGTGATTCAAGCCGTCGTCGATGGCAAATTCCAGATTATCACAATGAACACTATTGCAGATGGTGTCGCACAACTTACCGGGCGTAGCCTGCAAGAACTTAATAGCCTGGCTGAAGTGGCGTTGAGTGCTTTTAAATTGGTGCTCGAACAAAATACGCCAAAAAAATCTTAACTATTTGCTTTAAAGCATGAACGAAACCGATACAAAGTGCAGATTAGACAAATGGCTGTGGGCGGCACGTTTCTTTAAAACACGCAGCTTGGCTACCGCAGCAATTGAAACAGGCAAGGTGCATGTCGATGGTGACCGCGTAAAGCCTGCCAAAGAAGTGCGCATCGGGCAGATAATTCATATCCGTAACCGAGATTTTGAAATTGAAGTAGATGTTCAGGCACTATCCAATATCCGTAAAGGCGCACCAGAGGCTACGTTGTTATATACTGAAACGCCAGCAAGTATCGCCAAGCGCGAAAATGCAAAACTAACCGGTGAAAACGAATTCGCCCAGCGTGACCGTGGGGCAGGGCGGCCAACCAAGCGGCAATTGAGAGACATCAGGAAATTTACCGGGGACGCTTATTAGCGAGTAATTTTTGAAGTTGCTTGTTAATAACAAGCAGCTAGCGATCCTAATCTAAAATTTAATCGAAAGCATTGACACAAATATGACAAAAAAAATTAACGTCAATACGTTAATGGCAAGTACAGGCATTGGTTTTGGTACGAGTGGGTTACGTGGCTTGGTCGCGCAAATGAGCGATGAGGTATGTTATGCCTATGTCACAGCATTTTTACAGGAGGTGGTCGGTCATGCTACTCCAATAGGTAAAGTTGTATTGGGGCATGATTTAAGGCCGAGCAGTCCGCGCATTGCCAAAGCCTGCGCTTCAGCCATTATAGATGCTGGTGGGCAGGTGGTTTATGCCGGAGCCTTACCTACGCCCGCCATCGCGTTTTATGCGATGACTACAAAGGCGCCAGCAATCATTGTTACCGGCAGTCATATTCCTTTTGATCGTAACGGGATAAAGTTTTACCGTGCCGATGGCGAAATTTCCAAAGATGACGAGTATGCAATTCAGCAGACTGAAGTTGAAGTGCCTAATGAGTTGGTGACCGTAGCGTTGCCAGAGGTCAATCAGTCGGTCGCTGACTTTTATGTGCGGCGCTATGTGGATTTTTTTGGTGCTGATCATTTTAATGGGTTACGCATAGCCTCTTATGAGCATTCCAGCGTTGCGCGTGATTTGATATTGAAAATCTTAAATGCATTGGGTGCCGAAGTCATCAGTTTAGGGCGTACAGAGTCTTTTGTGCCGATAGATACAGAGGCGGTGAGGCCGGAAGATGTGGTGCAGGCCAAAGCATGGGCGCATGATTATGTTTTTGATGCTATTTTTTCAACGGATGGTGACGCTGATAGGCCGCTGATTGGTGATGAGCGTGGTCAATGGTTGCGCGGAGATATGGTAGGCATTCTGTGCGCTAAATTTTTAGCAATTGATACCATTGTTACACCGGTTAGTAGCAACACGCTGGCTGAAAAGTTAGCCTGGTTTAAGAGTGTGATGCGCACAAAAATTGGCTCTCCCTATGTGATTGCCGCCATGGAGCAAGCCATAGATCAGAATATTGGATCAGTGGCAGGTTTTGAAGCCAATGGCGGTTTTTTGCTGGCAAGTGAAATAAGTCGAAATGGTAGAATTTTAGCTGCACTGCCTACGCGTGATGCAGTGCTGCCGATGCTGGCATTACTCAGTTTTGCGCGTGAACTTAAGTGCAGGCTATCTGACCTGGTTTTGAGTTTGCCAGGCCGCTATACCGCTAGTGATCGATTGCAGAATTTTCCAATTCAACAAAGCGCAAAATTACTGGATATATTGCATAAAAATCATCAGCTCGCAGCGAAAACTCTGGCTCCAAACTCAGGTGATATTATTGCCGTTGATTTAACCGATGGCTTTCGAGCCACCTTTAATAATGGTGACATTGTGCATTTGCGGCCTTCTGGCAATGCCCCGGAGCTACGTTGCTATGCTGAGTCTGATACACAAAACAAAGCGCAATCGCTATGTGATATTTGTTTAAACGGCATCAAGCTGTATCCACAACAATTACTCAATCAAGCGCAGCTTATTCATTCGTCAGTAGTAGTAGAAGCGGCGATTGTCAGATTAAGTAAAGAAATCACTCAAGCACTGGAAAATACATCTCCCATTGTTATTTGCGTCATGGGTGGTGGCATTGTGTTTGCAGGACAATTGCTGACACAACTAAAATTCCCGTTAGAGCTGGACTATGTTCATGCGAGTCGCTACCAAAATGAAACTGTAGGTACAACGCTCAATTGGAAAGCATTGCCCAAGTTGGATTTATCGGGTCGTACTTTGTTGTTGGTGGATGATATTTTAGACGAAGGCATTACCCTGCAAGCGATTAAGGAAAAATGTTTAGCACTGGGCGCAAAACAAGTATTGTCTGCGGTATTGGTTGAAAAGAAACTTGATCACAGCAAGCCCATTGCTGCAGATTTTGTTGGGCTTGAGGTACCTGATCATTATGTGTTTGGGTGCGGCATGGATATTTACGGGTGGTGGCGCAATCTCCCCGAAATTTACGCGCTAACGTAGTGTTAGCGTTCATTTCTCGCGGAAATTTTTTACTAATGATTGGTGTATAATGAGCTGGCTAGACTTGCCAGTGCTAGAGTTTTGAGTTGTTTTGATTAAAACATTTAATTAAAACAATGGTGCCCAGAAGAGAACTCGAATCTCCACATCTTTCGATACTAGTACCTGAAACTAGCGCGTCTACCAATTCCGCCATCTGGGCAACTTTTAGCTATACGGTTTCTACCATCAATAGCCAATAAAGGTGTCGAATTTTATATTAAAGGTAAGCTTTGTCAATGACAAATCATAGAAATAATCACAAAAGCAAAAGAAGTAATGACCCACACGCTACGCGCGAGGCGAGTCGTTATGAGACACCGTTGCCCAGTCGTGAATTTATATTGGCGACGATGGGCGAGCAGGGCGTTCCATTAAGCATGGAGCAGTTATATTTGTTGCTAGATATTAGCGATGCTGAGCGTGAGGTTTTTAATAAGCGCTTGAACGCCATGGAGCGTGAAGGGCAGATTATCAGGAATAGAAAAGGCGCGCTGTGCATTGCTGACAAACTCGATCTGATTGCCGGCGTAGTACAAGGGCATCCTGATGGTTTTGGCTTTTTGATTCCGGACGACAAAACAAAGTGCAATGGTGAGGATCTATTTTTAAGTCCGAAAGAAATGTCGCAGGTGATGCATGGCGATCGCGCCATGGTGCGCATGAGCGGTTTGGATAGAAGAGGGCGGCCGGAAGGGAAAATAGTCGAGGTGCTGGAGCGACGGACGCAACGTCTGGTTGGCCGAGTGATCCGCACGGCTGGTGTAACCATTGTTGCGGCGGAAGATAAGCGCGTTAATCTGGATATTTTGATTCCGTATCATTTGGATATGCAGGCTAAACCTGGGCAGGTGGTGATGGTAGAGCTCACCGAGCAACCGTCAGCGCATGCGCAGCCTATGGGTAAAGTGGTTGAGATTCTAGGTAACTACGCTGACAGTGGCATGGAAATTGAAATCGCTCTGCGTAAGCATAATTTACCCCACGAATTTAGTGCGGAGTCGGTCAGGCTTGCGGAGTCGTATCCTAAGTTAGTGCAAGCCACTGATTACAAAGGCCGTATTGATAACCGAGAAATGCCGCTGATTACGATTGATGGCGAAACGGCGCGCGACTTTGATGATGCCGTGTATGTTGAACCGCAAGGCAAAGGTTGGCGATTAGTGGTGGCTATTGCCGATGTCAGTTTTTATGTGAAACCCAATGATGCTCTGGATAAAGGCGCGTTTGACCGTGGGAATTCTGTGTATTTTCCACGACGCGTGATCCCGATGCTGCCAGAAGCTTTGTCCAATGGCTTGTGCTCACTGAACCCTGATGTAGAGCGCTTGTGCATGATATGCGACATGCAAATTGATGGTGCCGGCATTGTTAAACAGTATAAGTTTTATCCTTCTGTTATGCGCTCAAAAGCACGCATGACTTACACGCAAGTGCATGAAATACTGCAAAATCCACAAGGTGAGCTAGCGCAAGAATATGCTTGGCTCGTGCCGCACCTGCAACATTTATACAGTGTTTATCAATTGTTACAAACGCAGCGTGAAAAGCGCGGTGCCATTGAGTTTGAATCATCCGAAACCATCATGATTTTTAACGACCAAGGCAAGATCGAGCGTATTGAGCCTAGCACTCGCAATGAGGCGCATAAGCTGATTGAGGAATGCATGTTGGCCGCCAATGTCTGTGCGTCCGAGTTTTTGAAAAAACATGAGCATCCGGCTTTGTACCGTATCCATGAGGGCCCAACGCCGGAGAAGCTGGAGCTTTTGCGTACGTTTATGGCTGAATTTGGTTTTGGGGTTGGCGGTGGCGATTCTCCACAAGCCAAAGATTACTGCAAATTGCTGGATCGGATTAAAGATCGTCCGGATGCGCAGTTATTGCAGACTGTATTATTGCGTTCTATGCAGCAGGCGGTGTATAGCCCTGATAACGTAGGTCACTTTGGCCTTGCCTATGAGGCATACGCGCACTTTACATCGCCTATACGGCGTTATCCGGATTTGCTGATACATCGAGCGATCAAAGCGGTATTAAATGGTGATCAATACAAAGCGGGAAACTGGAGTGAATTGGGTATGCATTGCTCGATGACCGAGCGGCGTGCCGACGATGCAACGCGCGATGTGACCAATTGGCTCAAATGCTTTTATATGCAGGATAAAATTGGTGAGGTGTTTGAAGGCACGGTTGCCGGTGTTACCAGCTTCGGTCTGTTTGTGGCGTTGGATGGTGTCTATGTTGAGGGCCTACTGCACGTAACCGAGCTGGGTAATGATTATTTCCACTATGATAAAGCGCGTCATGAAATGCTGGGGGAACGTACTGCTGCGCGCTATCGTTTGGGAGACAGATTAACGATTAAAGTTGTGCGCGTAGATTTGGAAACTACTAAAATAGATTTTACTTTAGCAAGTAAAAATAAAGAGTTGGATGATAATCCTAATGTTGATTATAATAAAATAAGCGCTGATATTAAAACGGGTGGCAGAGAAAAATCTACTGTAAAATCCGCCTCTGAATTTAAGGGTGATAAATTTGGCGTTAAACCCAAAGGCAAACCTGTCGAAAGATCAGCAGGACAATCAACGCTTTCAACAAATCCTAAAAAACAGAATAAACCCAGCAAACCCGGTAAAAGGGTTGAGCGTGCTACTAAACGTAAGGTAAAAAAATGAGCGATGCCCGTATTTTATTTGGCTTTCATGCCGTGCTCAGTCGTTTGCGCCAACATAGCGCAAGTGTGCAAGAAATTTTAATCGACCGCGATCGCGTTGATGCGCGTATGAAAGACCTGCTCAATATCGCTGAAACCGCTGGTGTGCGCACCATGCAGGTGGAACGTAGCAGGCTGGATGGCATGGCAGGCATGAATGGTCGGCATCAAGGCGTTATCGCGCGCGTAGTCGATACACCAATTCCGTATAAAGACATTCATGATATTTTAGAATCTGATTTAACTGAACCGCCGTTCTTTTTGATTTTAGATGGTGTAGAAGACCCGCATAACTTGGGTGCCTGCCTGCGCGTGGCCGATGCCATGGGTGTGCACGCCGTGATTGCACCTAAAGATCGAGCCGCTGGCTTGAACGCAACGGTGCGTAAAGTCGCCTGTGGTGCAGCGGAAACAGTACCCTTTATTGCTGTGACTAATTTAGCCAGAACGATACGAGAGCTGAAAGATGCCGGAGTTTATGTGGTGGGTACGACGATGGATGCGCCGAGTACATTGCTCAATACCAAGCTTGAGGGCCCCATTGCCTTAGTATTAGGCGCAGAGGGCGATGGCATGCGCCGCTTGACCGCTGAAACTTGCGATGCCTTAATGACGATTCCAATGTTCGGCTCAGTTGAGAGCTTGAATGTAAGCGTCGCCAGTGGCATATGTTTGTATGAGGTACGTCGCCAGCGCAGCTTAGCGTAATATCACTTATCCGTTAGATAAAGCGATTGTTATAATGATGTCCTAGACTTATGGTCTATTCCAGTAGCAGCATTACTATCAAGAAATGAATCATATATTGCACGCATAACTGAAGAGATTTCATGGCTAAAAAATATGAAGTCTCCTTAACTGCTCTCGATAGAGGGGTTGAGTCAGCGTGATTTTTTATTAAATCCGCCAATTATTAAAAGTAGTGGCAATCCCCCTCAAGTCCACAGTGTACAATGGTTTCGTAAATAATCCGTCATGCCGTGCACGACACGGCATCCAGTGTCTTTGAATTAAATAATCCTAGAGCCACTGGATACCGGCTTTCGCCGGCATGACAACAAAAATAACTATCGTATTATGGCATCAATTATTTACTGGAATAGCTATAGTTGCATGAGCTGCTTGCACCGCGCTCATGCAATATCACGTCAGTTTCAGTGTGTTAAGTGTCTGTGTGCGCACTTGTTTGAGTAGATTTGCATCGTCAATCAGTGACTCACCAAATGATGGAATCGCAGTTTTAATTTTCTGCTGCCAGTCATTGTGTTCCATACGGTCCTTGAAACAGCGTTTCATTACATCTAGCATGGCTTGAACCGATACTGAGGCGCCTGGCGAGGCGCCTAGCAATGCCGCGATACTGCCGTCACTAGAAGTCACGATTTCAGTGCCAAACTCCAGTTTTCCACCTTTTTCATCACATTGCTTGATGATTTGCACACGGTTACCAGCCTCAGCGAGTACCCATTCTGAATCTTTGGCAGCAGGGTAATATGCACGCAAGGTATTCATGCGCGCTTTATGTTTTTGCAGGGACTCGCCGATTAAATAGCGCGTGAGATCCATATTGTTTTTGCCTACAGCTAACATTGACAATACATTGTTAGCTTTAACTGATTGTAGCAAATCGAGTTTTGAGCCTTGCTTTAGAAATTTGGTGGTAAAGCCGGCGTAGGGACCAAATAAAAGGGCGGGTTTGCCTTCAATTAAGCGCGTGTCCAAATGTGGCACAGACATTGGCGGCGCGCCAATCGCCGCTTTGCCATAGACTTTGGCTAAGTGTGTTTTTATTACGGCATCATTCTTACATACCAGCCATTGACCACTGACCGGAAAGCCGCCATAGCCTTTACTTTCCGGGATATTGGTTTTTTGTAATAAAGGCAGGGCACCGCCGCCAGCCCCTAAAAATACAAACTTAGCCTGCAGTGTTTTTGGATGTTTGGATATGGAGTCTTTTACTGCCACATGCCAGATGCCGCTTTTATCTTGTTTTAGTGTTTTTACCTGGTGATTCAACAGTAATTTGAAGTTGGCATTTTGCTGCATACTCGTGACCAAGTGACGTGTTAGTGTGCCAAAATCAACGTCTGTGCCATGGTCAACGCGTGTGGCGGCAATACGGGCAGTGGCGTCTTGGCCATCCATAACAAGCGGCATCCAATCCCTCAATGTGGCGGCGTCTTCACTGTATTGCATCGCTTCAAATAATGGATGCCGACTTAACAGCGTATGGCGTTTTTTTAGAAAAGCAATGTCATCATCACCCCAAACCACGCTTAAATGCGGTGTTTTATTGATAAAATTTTGTGGGGCGGGTAGCTTGTGTTTATCGACCAGATACGACCAATATTGTAGTGAAACCTCGAAAGCGGCATTGATGCTGAGTGCGCGTTTGATGTCTATATCACCATTCTCAGCTTGTGGTGTGTAATTCAGTTCGCAATAACCAGCGTGCCCGGTGCCTGCATTATTCCAACTGCTGGAGCTTTCGTGAGCGATTTCACCCAAACGCTCAACCATGACAATGGACAAGCTTGGATCAACAAGTTGCAGCAATGAACCTAATGTGGCGCTCATAATGCCGCCACCCACTAATAACACATCCACTTTGTTTTCAGTCATATCTTAAAAGATTATAAAATATTTAACGGGTTATTGGCCTTAAACCTAATCTTGTTTAACGTTTTTTTCTGCTGCTTGCGGATTAGCAAGCAGGACCTCTATATCTGTTTTTGTTAGCGTACTATTCGGCTGGGATAAATCATTGCTCGTTGTATGCGCGCTATGAAAATCGTGACAAGACATGCAACCGCTGGCGATGCGCTTATGTTTAGGGCGATTGCCGGAGTGACAGAGCAAGCAAGATTTCCGATCCGGCATGGCGACATCGGCACTGCTTTCCGAGTTTTCAACCTGATGACAGGATGTGCATTGCTGCGTGCGGTGCAAGGCATGGTTGAATCGCGCTTTACTGAACCAGTCGGTGTTGATTAACAAGGGTGTGATGCGCCATGGGAGTGAATCGCCTTCTTTGGAATCAACAACATCATGGCAGTATGCGCATCCTGTTGATTTTAATGTTTCCGAATAGCGGGTAAATTCTTTAGGGGCGTAAAGTTTTAATGTGTTCATTACGTTTTGCTCTGCACCATGCGGAACGCTGATTCTTGACCCCGCCGGACCAACTTTTAGCTCGCTGGCATGGCACGCAAGACAGTCGCGCTTGAATGATAAAGGCTTGAAGCGCATTTCTTTACCTTCTGGCTGGTGGCACATCGTACATGACATTTCGCGCACATCGGAAAGCCCATTCGGCCCTTGAACTTTACCGGTATGCTGGTAGTGAGAAAATTTCAGGCCAGATTTTTCAATCAAACGCGCTTGATCTGTCTGCGGAACTCTAATGCTACCTTCATCATGGCTGGTCTTGAATGTTAATCTGAAGTCAGGGTGATCATGGTCAAAATCATGAATATCTGACAGTGATGTTTTCGCATTCACAGACTTGATATTGCCGTGACATTTAATACACATGCCATCATCTTGCCGTGTGAGCGGAAAAGGAGATTTGTGCTCACGGTGACATTCTGCACACTGCGTGCCGCCTACAAATTTACGTTTGGCAACAAAAGCATGATGTTGCAATGCTTTATCTTCAATGTGAGGCGCAGTGTCGCGATGGCATTGCATACAGGCTTTGTCAGAAACGGGTTTAGTCAGCGTTTGGTGGCAATTGATGCATTGCGACCCAAAATGTCTATGGGCATTGGATACGTGTCCGGGACTCCATACCCGGTCAAAACCGAATGGTAGTTGTGCTATAGCCTCACGCAATTGCGGAACCAGGTTTTGTGCAACGGGTAGGGCCACGAAGAACAGTGCGATCAATGCCACCATCCACAGAGACAGATGTCGTTTAAAAGCGGAAGCACCAGGCAGTGGCTCATGTGTGCGTGATTTGATGTTTTGAAAGTCATCCGGCAGGCGGTTAGCAAGTGCCAGGGAGATTGCCAGATTGACATCGGGCGGCGCCGGTTCTACCGTTAATCGATAGGGGCCAACCATGACTTCTGTACCTGGAGTGAGCGGCACGTTTTGTTTTGTAGAAAACTCGACTTCCAGTTCGCCATTGATTGTGACTATATGTATTTCATCATCGTGCATCCGCTTGATAACAGCGTGATGCATGGCAATACGAGGGTCTGGCAAATGAACCGTACATTCAGCGCCACGACCGAATGTGATTTCTTCAGCGACTAAGGTACGATAACTGCGAACGGGCAAGCCGCGTGAGTTATGCGTAATTTTAATTAATAAACAATTGATCATGTATTACCAATAAGCAAAAACGGCAAATATGTGCGCCACCATGGCCGCGAGCAGGGCAATGGTAAAAGGCACGTGAAAATATAGCCAGAAACCCAAACGTGCGCGGTACATTAAATCTTGCCTTGCGCGTTTGACCAGAGACTCACGACGCACCATGATGGAATAGAGTTCACGGTAAAGTTTGCGCTGTTCCATAGATAAATCATTGCCCATTGCAGTGAGTTGTTGCACGGCGATTGCCGATGGGCAGTTTGGCTGAAATCCTCTGAGCTGCTCAAGCAATCCAATACCAATTGAAGTTTCACGACAAGCCCGTGCAACGACATGGTTGATGTCATCCGGCATCACCAGCGCAATTTGACGCGCTAACTTATCAGCTTCTGCAATGCGTAACAGCAAGCCATCCAGATTATCTTCCCCCATATTCTCGGTCATTCGGCGTGGGTAAACCATATAGGTATAGTTGCCAAAAAATCCGCTGATGACCACGACCAACAATAGACCATAAGCAAGCGTGTGGATATTGAACCCAAAATGAAACCCACTGTGCAGGGTGACAATTACTGTGAGCGCCGTGCCTAAATAAATATGCGCCGACAACCAGCCCTGTGTGGAACCCGAGCTGCGGTAGCGACGTTTGCGTACGCCATACCATGCCATCCACAATACCATCATTGCTGAAATCGAGCCCAGGGTATAACCAAGCCAGCTGCCGCCATAATGACCTACTGCTGGCTCAAACAGCAGATATAAAACAAAGGCGATAAGAATCGCGATAGTCGCTAACTTGAGGTAACGATAGTGTTTATAGTCAAAAATATTACTGCGTTGCATTCTGCTTATTCTTTCTAATGTTCGTCAGAACCAAGTAAAGCGGTTTCACCAGGGGTGCCGCTGGCGTAACCCAGAAGCTCCTCAGGGTTCACGCGTAGCGCAGCGCCTACCGGGCAAGCGCGCACACACATAGGACCTCCGCTAAGGTCCTTACACATATCGCATTTAACTGCTACTTTACGGTCTTCGGCAGAGGGCAAGGGTTTAGGGGTGATGTCAAGCAACATCTGCCATAAGCTGCGTTCCGGTTGATCTTGAATCACGGCCATCTGAATCACATCATAAGGGCAGTTTTGCTGGCAATTGCCGCAGCCGATACAGCTGTCGTCAATGTAAACTTCGCCGTGCGGCGCACGATGAATTGCATCAGGCGGGCAATCCTTCATGCAATGTGGATGCTCGCAATGGCGGCACGATGTCGGCACGCGAATATTAGCGAAAATGGGGCCAGTGTCACGATCTAGGCGCGAAGCCCCGCCATGCGTGTCAGCACAAGCCTGTTCACAATGATTACAACGTATGCATAAAGATTCATCAATCAGCAGCACATCAGTCGCTTCACCAACGCCTTGTTGAATGAGAAATGAAATTAAATTGGATTGCGTAGATTGACCGGTAACAGCACCACCGCCGTCCGCAGCGCTTTCCAACTGTTGGCGTTTCTCCTGCTCTTGTAAATGCTGAAGATAACGCGCATCCAGCTCACTGCGAATTTCCGGATTACGCGCAATGATGTCGCGCATACGATCAGCTTTAATCAACACCGCATCGGTGGCCACTGCCGCGCGTACCGTGGCGTAACGCGGCTCGCCGGAAACAAGTGACATTTCCCCAACATAGTGACCTGCTGCCACATAGAACAACACGACCTCTCTGCCACCAATCATGCGGGATACGGTGACGGAGCCACTTTGAATGAGGTAAAGCCCATCCGCTTCATCGCCTTCGTGAAAAAAATCCTCGCCGGCGCTGAAGCTTTTAAGCTCAGCATGACTAGCCAAATCGTTCAGGTCTTCTTCACTCAGTGAAAGCCCGATACACACGTGAACAACGCTCTTAATGGCGACTTCATTGAGCATACGGCGCATGGACTGCACGGAACCAATGAGTTTTTGCATCACTCGCCGTGGGGTTTCAATCAATACGCAGTGGGTACGGGCGCGTACGGTTCCTGCACGGCGACGGCCAGAAACGAGTGCCAGCTCACCAAAAAAATCGCCCGTCTTGAGTTGTGCGTCTGGTACATCATCTACGTCAATTAAAACATCCAGCTCGCCTTCAACGATAGAAAAGAAAGTGGTGCTGTAATCATTGCGCTTGAAGATGATGTCTCCAGGCTTTGGTAGAAGGATGTTGCTTTCCAGTACCAGTTCGCGCAGTTGTAGCGTATTGAGCATCGCTAATAGCGGCACATTTTTTTGAATTTTCGTCAAAACATCATCAATACCACGGTCTGTGCAAAAGTCAGCGAATTTCTCACGCAGCAAAGCGGTATCGGCAGGCTCCACAGCATTACCGAGTATGTACTCAATGACCTCATAACCCTGATTGATGCCTTGCTTAATGAGAGGGTAGCCAGCCAACGCGCCAATAATATAGAGCCCGGGTACGTTGGATTCATAACTTGTGGAAAGCAGGGGCAGCGCACCTAAGTCAGACGTTGGAAAAGCAACGCCAAAGTTTTCCAGTAGTGGGCGTGACGGTAGGGCGCCAAGCCGTGCGATTATCCGGTGGCAAGGAATGCGTTCAGCCCCATTCGGCGTGTTGGCGTAAAGGGTGATGGGAAACTCGCCATGGGGATTTTGCTCAATAGATTGTGGTTTTGTTTGCAGCAACCAGTCTATAGCACCTTTTTGGCGCGCATCCATGAGCTGACTCAAGTTGCTATCTTTAAGGTTACTAAAATCCTCGGCACGATTCAGTATCATCACCTGATTTCGACCAGTCAGTGCCAATGCGTTTTCTACGCCACTATCGCCACCGCCAACAATGACAATGGTTTCATTCTGATAGTCTTTTGGATCATCAAGTTGGTATTGCACCTGCGGTAAATCCCCGCCCGGTATTTCCAGCTTACGCAAATTGCCTTGCACCCCAACGGCTAACACAACGTGATTTGCCGTGAATTTTTCACCACCGGCTAATTCGATCTCCAGTTGCTTGCTATTACGTGAGATGGCGATGACTTTAGCGTCATAACGCACATTGATGTTGTGATTGGCAATGGATTTTTCCCAACTCTCAAGTACGGTTTCACGCAATGCCGCAGCAAAAGGTAGCGGGCTGCGCAGAGGCAGTCCGCGAGGCTCTGCCATGACGAGCTTGCCACGCTGATAACTACGAATAGTGCTGGCTACGGCTTGCGATGCCTCAAGCAGCAAGTATGAAACATCATGTTCGGCGGCTCGAATAGCGGCAGATAAACCGCTAGGCCCTGCACCGATAATGATGACGTTGAAATGTTTACGCATGAAGACGTTGGTTATGATTTTTGTAAAAGCGGATAGATGATGTTACATATTAACATTAAGCGACCTTTGCGATGATGCTGGCTTGACGGAGTTTGATACTTTTTTTGTGATACTTTTTTTGTAAACCCACGCAGGTATTTGTGGCATGATAATAAACAATGAAAATCAAGGTAATCAAACTCATATCAACCGCCATTCTAATGCTGTCCACATCGCTGGCATTTGCCGAGCCGCTAACCGTGGCAATTGCAGCCAATCTCAAGTATGTATTTGATGATCTTGCTACCGAGTTCAAAAAGGAAACCGGCATCGAGGCAATGAGCGCGCTGGGATCCTCAGGTAAAATGGCGACGCAAATTCGTAATGGCGCCCCATTTGATGTGTTTATGTCGTCCGACATGGAGTTTCCGGAAGGACTTTATAAAGATGGCCACGCAACTACGCCTGCTAAGCCTTACGCGTATGGTCTGCTGGTATTGTGGACTCAAAAGAATGTTGATTTAAGCAAGGGCGTGGCGGGGCTGGTAGATGTAAGCATAGGCAAGGTGGCCATTGCTAACCCAAAAGTAGCGCCGTTTGGCAAGCAGGCACTGAAAGCGCTGGATTATTACAAGGTGCGAGCTGCTGTTACACCCAAGCTGGTGTATGGTGAAAGCATTGCGCAAGTCAGCCAGTACGTGGATAGCAAGGCTGCCGATGTTGGGTTTAGCGCTAAATCCATCGTAACGGCTCCAGAAACAGCAGGCAAGGGCAGGTGGATAGAGGTGCCTGCGGAAAGCTACGAACCAATCGCGCATGGCGTTGTAATTCTCAAGCATGGCTCAGAAAAAAACGGCGAGGCGGCGCGTAAATTCTACGACTTTGTATTATCAGAAAAAGCGCGCACAATTTTCGCCAAAAATGGATACAAACTGCCTTGAATACGCCAAAAACGGTGAATTATCATGACGCTTGATTGGCAACCCCTACTGCTCACCTTCAAGCTGGCAACAGTGACCACTGCCATTTTGCTTTGTATCGGTGTGCCTTTTGCCTGGTGGTTAGCCAATACGCGTATGCGTTGCAAGCCGGTAGTTGAGGCGCTGGTCAGCATGCCTTTAGTGCTACCGCCCTCGGTACTCGGTTTTTACTTGCTGCTTGCGTTCAGTCCGGAGCATTGGTTCGGCCAGTGGCTAGACCGCGTTGCCGGATTACGACTGGCATTCAGCTTTGAAGGGCTGATAGTTGCCTCGGTGATATTCAGTTTTCCCTTTCTGGTGCATCCGGTGCAGGCGGCTTTTCAGAACCTGCCGCGCTCACTTACGGATGCCGCGCGCGTGCTGGGAAAATCGAACTGGCAAACTTTTCTGTGGGTGCTACTGCCCAACATCAAGCCCGCGTTGCTGTCCGGTACCGTGCTGGCCTTTGCCCACACCCTGGGCGAATTCGGCGTGGTGCTGATGATAGGCGGCAACCTGCCCAATGAAACCCGCGTGGCGTCAATTGCCATTTATGACGAGGTTGAATCGCTCAATTATGCCGCTGCAAACTTCTATGCTGGGGTGTTGTTCGTACTTTCATTCCTGATTCTGCTGTTGGTTTATATCACTAACCGCAAGGCAGCGAAATGATTCGGGCAAGCATTAGCAAGCGTCTGCATGGTGCCAATGGCGAGTTTCAACTAGAAGCCAGCCTGGATATTGCTGAAGGCGAATTTGTCGCGCTGTTTGGTCCATCCGGCGTCGGCAAGACTACGCTGCTGCGCTGTCTAGCGGGGCTGGAGCTACCGGAACAGGGTAACATCGTTATCAACGGTGAAATCTGGTTGGATAACGTCGCCCGTATCAATCTTGCACCACAGCAGCGGCGCGTGGGCTATATGTTTCAGGACTACGCGCTGTTTCCCAATATGACCGTGCGCGGTAATCTGGAATTTGCGCTGCGCAAAGGCAGCCCCAAAAAGCGTGTGGATGAGCTATTAGTATTGATGGACCTCGGTGCATTGCAGCATCGAAAACCGGAGAGCTTGTCCGGCGGGCAAAAGCAGCGTGTTGCATTGGCGCGGGCGCTTGCCTCTGAACCACGGCTGCTACTGCTGGATGAACCTTTCTCGGCGCTGGATGCAGAAATGCGCGCACGCTTGCAAAACGAGATATTGCGACTGCAACGCCACTTTGGCATCACCACCATCATCGTCAGCCACGATGTAGGTGAGGTTTACAAACTCGCCAACCGTGTACTGGTAATGGATGCCGGAAGCATCGCTCAGCAGGGCAGTCCTACCGATGTGTTCAGTAGCGGACAAACAAGCGGTAATTTCCGTTTTACAGGTGAAATTCTGGTAATAGAATCTGTGGGCGAACTTTACTCACTAACAGTACTGGTCGGCAACCAGGTAGTACGTGTTGTTGCCATGCCTGATGAAGCCGAAGCATTACATGCCGGTGATCGCGTAATGCTGATTTCCAAGGCGTTTAACCCAATGGTGTTGAAATTAGGTTGATGGCTGAATGGGAGGTTTTATGAATGCTTTTCGTGATGATGATATAAATGGGTTTTATATACCTAACTACCTACACTACCGTCATACCGACGAAAGTCGGTATCCAGCGTCTTTAAGTCACTAGATTCCGTGTCAAGCACGGAATGACGGAGTGAATTGGCTGCGATATTGCGTAAAAGGAGTTAAGTATATAACACCCATATAAATCAT
>CAMBZE010000004.1 GCA_945872425.1 Methylotenera oryzisoli
GAAATGGACGATGCCACTGCGTGACTGGAAACCAGCTTTAAATAGGTTTACTATCCAGCTTGAGGAGAGGATGCCTCAGCAGTAATTAACCGGCGTTTACACAAAATACGGAACACCCTTGAACATCTGCTTTTCCACTTGCCAACTTAATTTACTTGGAAGCTTTAATATGTCTACCGAAATCATTACACCCAATAACGATGAAAAAAACATTGCAACTATTACGCATCTGGGTGGCACGGTGTTTTCCTTCATACCGGCCTTGATTGTATGGCTGCTTAAAAAGGATGATAGTGAATATCTTGCTGCACAGGCAAAAGAGGCGCTGAATTTTCAGATGACTGTGCTGTTGGCACAGTTTATTGCCGGTATCTTGGTGTGGCTTTTGATAGGCATCTTGTTGATCCCGATTATTTGGCTGGCTAACATTGTTTTTTGCATCATCGCCGCCATCTCTACCAGCAAGGGCGAAACTTATCGTTATCCGTTAACTTTACGCTTGGTTAATTAAACGCCCAATTAAAAGAATTTAAGGATTTTTTGTGTCAAACCCATTGTTACATCTTTCTGGCTTACCAAAATTTAACGAGGTCAAAGCCAACCATGTTTCTCCCGCCATTGACCATTTGCTTAGTGAAGCAAGAGCAACAATAGAAACCCTCGCTACAAGTGAGGTCGCTGTTACCTGGGATAATTTTGCTGCCAAACTAGAAGACCTGGAAGAAAAGTTATCTCGTGCGTGGTCGCAAGTGGGGCACATGAATGCGGTGGTGAATAGCCCCGAGTTACGTGAGGCTTATAATGATAATCTATCCAAACTCACTGATTTTTATGCAGACTTGGGGCAGGATGAGCGCCTTTATGCGAAATTTCGCGCTTTGCGAGCCAGCGCGCAATTTAACACTCTGACATCTGCGCAGAAGAAAATTATAGAAAACGAATTGCGCGACTTTCGTCTAGGGGGCGCTGAGTTACCCACAGAACAAAAAGTGCGCTTTAAGGAAATTCAAGAAGAATTGTCTAAATTATCTTCTAAGTTTGAAGAAAACGTATTAGACACGACCAATGAATACGCACTATACGTGGAAGATGCTACTACGCTTAAAGGCATCCCCGAAGACGTGCTGCAAGCAGCATCAGAAGCGGCGCAAGCGGGTAATGAAACTAAAAATGCGGGCTGGAAATTTACATTGCACTTTCCTTCTTATTTGCCGGTGTTGCAATATGCCGAAAATCGCCCATTGCGCGCAACGTTGTATCGCGCATATGCCACGCGTGCTTCCGAGTTTGGAAAGCCTGAGTGGGATAACACGCCGATTATCGCGCAAATTCTCAAATTACGTCTTGAGGCAGCGCAGTTACTTGGTTTTGAAAATTATGCTGAACTCTCTATCGCCACCAAAATGGCGGAATCTGCGCAACACGTGGAAGATTTCTTGCAAGACTTAGCCAAAAGAGCCAAGCCGTATGCATTGGAAGATAAAGCCGAGCTTGATGAATATGCAGCAAAACTCGGTATCACCGACATGCAGGCATGGGATGTTGCCTATGTTTCAGAAAAACTGCGCGAAGAAAAATATGCGTTTTCTGACCTTGAAGTAAAACAATACTTCCCGGAAAGCAAAGTGCTTGCCGGTTTATTCAAAGTGGTTGAAACCATTTTTGGCGTACACGTGACGCAAACCGAAGCCCCTGTATGGCATGAAACTGCAAGTTTTTATGCGATTAAAGACCATGCCGGTAAACTGATAGGCCAGTTTTATCTGGATTTATACGCACGCAACAATAAACGTGGCGGCGCCTGGATGGATGAAGCGATCACGCGCCGTAAAGTAGCGGGTGAGCTCACCACACCTGTGGCCTATTTAACCTGCAATTTTTCTGCGCCAGTTGGGGGCAAGCCCGCGTTGTTCACCCATGATGAAGTGCTCACCATGTTCCATGAGTTTGGTCATGGCCTGCATCACATGCTGACCGAGGTGGATTACTACAGCGTATCCGGCATCAAAGGTGTGGAGTGGGATGCCGTTGAGTTGCCCAGTCAGTTTATGGAAAACTTTTGCTGGGAGTGGGAAGTATTACGCCACATGACTGCCCATGTTGACACTGGCGAGCAACTGCCACGTGCATTGTTCGATAAAATGGTCGCGGCGAAAAATTTCCAGGCGGGCATGCAAACCGTGCGTCAAATTGAATTTTCATTGTTTGATATTCGCCTGCACAGCGAGTTCGACCCATACGGCACAGCCACCGCATTGAATCTGATTGAATTGGTACGTGATGAAGTCGCCGTCGTGCGCCCGCCTGAGTGGAATCGCTTTCCGCATAACTTTACCCATATTTTTTCAGGGGGCTATGCTGCAGGATATTACAGTTACAAATGGGCAGAAGTGTTGTCAGCTGATGCCTACAGCATGTTTGAAGAAGATGGCGTGCTATCGAGCGAGGCTGGTCAGCGCTATTGGCAAGAAATTTTGGCCCAAGGGGGTTCACGCCCGGCATTGGAGTCATTTACCGCGTTCCGTGGACGTGAGCCAAGTATTGATGCGCTGCTACGCCATAGTGGCATGAACTAGGTCATTGATTGGATGAAATTCGCCACATGGAATGTTAATTCTCTCAATGTCCGATTGCCGCATGTATTAGACTGGTTGCGTGATAACCGGCCAGATGTACTATGTTTGCAAGAAACCAAACAAGAAGATAGCAAGTTTCCTTATGAGATATTCAAGGAAGCTGGCTATCATGCGGTTCATATTGGGCAAAAAACCTATAACGGCGTCGCCATCCTGAGTCGTCATGCCTTGAGTAACATTCAGTGCAATATCCAGAATTTTAATGATGACCAACAGCGCTTAATTGCCGCTAACATCGGCGATATTCGCGTAATTTGCGCCTATATTCCGAATGGTCAGGCGGTTGACTCAGACAAATATCAGTACAAAATGCATTGGCTCGATGCGTTAACTGCTTGGCTTAGCACTGAGCTGGCGGCGCATCCCAAGTTGCTGCTGCTGGGCGATTACAATATCGCGCCAGAAGATCGTGATTGCCATGATCCCACAGCGTGGATGGGCCAGATACTAGTCTCACCTCCCGAGCGGAAAGCATTTCAAAACCTGATTGCATTAGGTTTGCATGATAGTTATAGATTGTTTGAGCAGCCTGAAAAAAGCTTTAGCTGGTGGGATTACCGCATGATGGGCTTCAGGCGTAATTTTGGTATGCGTATTGACCATATCCTAGTGAGCACCGCACTTAAAGCCTCCTGCAAATCAGCACACATAGATAAGGCACCGCGCAGGCTTGAGCGCCCCTCTGACCACACACCAGTCGTATTGGAGTTATTGGATGCTTATTAATTCGGTCCGATGATATTTAATGCGGGTCCAATAATTTCTCAGCCGGATTAAATACCGAATTCCTGGGTTCCTTTGGTTGTGGTTCAGCTGCTTTCGAATTGGTGGGTTTTGGCATCAAAACAGTCTCGGGTTGCACTAATCGCTGCGCCTGACTTTGTATAGTTTGGCTTTGCACAGCATCGTGGGATGCCTCCGGATCATCTAGTATCGACGGTAGAGGCGCCTCAATTTCAGGGGGTGGATTTTCGTGATAGAAATATTCATAAACTCCATTTTCATCATTGTCGGCACGCACACCCGTTGTCGGGTCAACCCTCAATGCCATAACACCATCTGGAATAGGATTATCGCTTTCAGGGATGCTTCTTAGCGCCGTCGCCATATATTTAATCCAAATGGGCAATGCCGCAGCACCGCCCGTTTCACTTCCACCCAGAGGACGAGGTTTGTCAAATCCTATCCATGCAACTGCAACTTGTTTGGGGTTGTATCCGGCAAACCAGGCGTCAAAGTGATCATTCGTTGTGCCGGTTTTGCCTGCAATGTCACTGCGTCCCAACTGGAGCGCTCTGGTCGCCGTGCCGCGTCTAATCACATCCTGCATCATGGAGTTCATGATGAAGGCATTACGTGAATCAATGACGCGGGGTGCCCCATTATTGACGCTAACAAATTTGGTTTCTAAAATCACTTTACCGCTTTGGTCTACAATTTTAGTAATTAGATTCGGCTTAACGCGATAACCGCCATTGGCAAAAACGGCATAAGCATTGGCCATTTGCCATGGTGTGACAGAGCCGGCACCTAGCGCCATGGTGAGGTAAGCCGGGTGGTCTTTGGCGGCAAAGCCAAAGCGTGTGATGTAATCTTGCGTATAACCGGCGCCGATTGATTGCAGGACGCGAATAGAGACCATATTTTTAGATTTAACCAGCGCCTGCCTTAGGCGAATAGGTCCATCAAAAGTATTATCAAAGTTTTGTGGCGACCAGGCTTTTTCTCCGGTTTCATCCGATGAAAAACTCAAAGGCGCATCTTCAATAATCGTTGCTGCTGTAAATCCTTTTTCCAGCGCGGCTGAGTAAACAAAAGGCTTGAAGCTTGATCCTGGCTGGCGCCAAGCCTGCGTTACACGGTTAAACTTATTACGATTAAAGTCAAAGCCACCCACCAAAGCACGTATTGCCCCTGTTTCAGGATCAAGTGCGACTAAGGCTGATTCTACTTGTGGCAACTGCGCAACTCGCCAGCCGTTACTATCTTTTAGCCCAGCGGTTTTGAATACGCGAATCACCGCTCCAGGTTTTAATACACGTTTTGCCGGGTCTTTTTCGTTGAGTGTTTTTTCTACTAAAGCCAAGCTTTTGCCAGTAATTTCAAGGTCATCACCATTTTTTGTGTGGACTCGAATGGATTTTTGACTGACATTGGTAATGATTGCGGGGATGAGTCCATTGGATTCATCCATTTCATCCAAGGCATTATCTAAAGCATTCGTCTGTTCACTGGATGAAAGTACCGCAAGATCCAGGATTTTTTCGGGGCCACGATAACCATGGCGCAAGTCGTAATCTAAAACACCCTCTCTAATGGCTGCATTGGCAGCTTCCTGATTAGCTTTACGAATAGTGGTGTAAACATTCAAGCCGCTGCTATAAATATCATCTTGATATTTTGCGTATAAACTTTCCCGTACAATTTCTGCAACGTAGTCCGCCGCCAAATCGCGAGATTGTTTGGATGTTTTGAAACGCAGCGGTTGTTTTAAAGCCTCCAGATAGACGGGCTCTTTAATAAACCCGAAGCGATACATATCGCGTAACACCTCTTTTTGTCGGCCAATTGCACGCTTGGGGTTAACAAACGGATTGTAACCAGACGGGGCCTTGGGCAGACCGGCTAGCAGGGCGGTTTCTGCCAAATTTAACTTCTCTAATGGCTTGCCATAATATACCTGTGAGGCAGCAGCAAAGCCGTATGCGCGCTGCCCTAAATAAATTTGATTGATATAAAGCTCTAATATTTTATCTTTGCTTAAATTGTGTTCAATTTTAATGGCGAGCAAAGCCTCGTTTACTTTAGTAATGAGTGTGCGCTTGCCATTAGGCGGGGTGAAAAAGTTTTTGGCAACCTGCATGGTGATGGTGCTGGCACCTTCGTGACCCTTGCCGGTAACATTGTTTTTGATAGCGCGTAATATGCCCTTGGTATCAACACCGTGATGCCGGTAAAAGCGGCGGTCTTCAATGGCGAGAACCGCATCTTTCATGTTCTGGGTCACTTGCTCTATTTTAATGTAGGCGCGGCGCTCTTCACCAAATTCGTCTATTAAATAGCCATCTTCGGAATAAACCCGTAACGGAAGTTTAGGATGGTAGTCTGTCAGCGCCTCAAGCGAGGGTAGTGCAGGATAGATCAATGCTGCGGCTATCCCTATCAGAGCAACCACTGATAAGCCGCCAACAACTAAAGCCAAAAAAAGAGTGTGCCACCATTTATTAAGTGTCATGAATAATGAGTTTTCTTTTTAATAAGCATAGCGTGCCATTATAAAGCAGTCGTGGGTTTTGCATATACAATCAAGCATGGCGTTGGTAAAATGCCTACATCGGCTAGCGCTTCCTTAATTAGGATAAATAATGTTACTAATGATAGATAACTATGATTCGTTCACCTACAACTTGGTACAGTATTTGGGTGAACTAGGTCAGGACGTGCTTGTATATCGTAATGATGAAATTGATTTAACCAAAGTGGCCGAACTTAAACCTGATCACATTGTTATTTCACCGGGCCCCTGCACGCCGAACGAAGCAGGCATTAGCGTGCCACTGATCAAAGAATTTGCAGGAAAAATCCCTTTACTGGGCGTATGCTTGGGTCATCAAAGCATTGGCCAGGCATTTGGCGGTCATATCATTCACGCCAAGCAGTTGATGCATGGCAAAACCTCATTGATACATCATAAAAACATCGGCGTATTCAAGGGGTTGCCTAACCCTTACACGGCGACACGCTATCATTCATTAGTCATCGAAAAAGAAACACTGCCTGACTGCCTAGAAATTACCGCATGGACAGACGATGGTGAGATTATGGGTGTACGCCATAAAACCCTAGCGGTTGAAGGTGTGCAGTTCCATCCCGAGTCTATACTGACAGAACACGGCCACGCGCTTTTGAATAACTTTTTGAAAGCCTGAAACTGTGAACTATTCGCAAACCCTTAACCATGTCATCAATGGTCAAAATTTAAGTTTTGACGCCATGCAAAGCCTAATGCGTCAGGTCATGGCAGGTGAGCTAACGCCTGCACAAATCGCCGGCTTGCTGGTGGCGTTACGCATTAAAGGTGAAACCATAGATGAAATCGCCGCCGCCGCCAGTGTGATGCGCGAACTTTCGACAAAAGTTAGTATTCAGAACTCAGCTCATTTAATTGATACCTGCGGCACGGGTGGCGATGGCATACAAACGTTTAATGTCTCTACCGTGAGCGCCTTTGTTGCAGCAGCTGCTGGCGCAAAAGTCGCCAAGCATGGCGGGCGCTCAGTTTCATCCACCTGCGGCAGTGCCGATGTACTGGAAGCTTTAGGTGTCAATGTCAACCAAACCCCTGAGCAAGTCGCAAACTGCGTGAACACCATTGGTTTAGGGTTCATGTTTGCGCCTAACCATCACAGCGCGATGAAGCATGCGGCACCGGTGCGCCGTGAACTCGGCGTGCGCACACTGTTTAACTTACTGGGCCCCCTGACCAATCCTGCTAACGCCAAGCGCCAGGTCATGGGCGTATTTTCCGCCGCATTAACCACTAAATTGGCACACGTATTAAAACAATTGGGCAGCGAGCATGTCATGGTCGTCTGCGGTGCTGATGGCATGGATGAAATTTCATTCACCGGCGATACCCATGTCGCGGAGCTTAAAGATGGTCAGATATATGAATACACGCTAAACCCGCAGCAATTAGGATTAAGCCTGCACGAGTTAGCCAGCATTAAAGTCAACGATGCCCATGCATCAAAAGCCATGATTCTAGACGTGTTATCCGGTAAAACCGGCGCTGCGCGGGAGATTGTCCTACTCAATGCAGGTGCCGCCATTTACGTGGCGGGCATAGTGCCCAGCCTTCAAGAAGGTATCGCAACCGCTGCGAATATGCTGGATAACGGCAGAGCCAATCAAAAATTGCAGCAACTGATTGCCATGACAAACGCATAAGTATGATCAAATGATATTCGAAGTCCCCATCACTTAAAGTTAAAGTAGCGAAACAACCATGTCAGACATCCTGAATAAAATTATAGCAACCAAAGCAATTGAAGTTGCGGCAGCCAAAGCACAAAAACCGCTTGCTACTGTTCAAGCGGAAGCGCAGAGCGCTGCACCCACCCGCGATTTTGTGGCTAGCATACGCGCCAAAATCGCCAACAAGCAATCTGCCGTGATTGCGGAAATCAAAAAAGCCAGCCCCTCAAAAGGCATTATTCGTGCAGATTTCAATCCGACTGAAATTGCAAAGAGCTATGAACAGGGCGGCGCAGCATGTTTGTCAGTGCTCACTGACGTTGAGTATTTTCAAGGCTCTCCTGAGTACCTGAAACAGGCGCGCGCCGCATGTAGTCTGCCGGTATTACGCAAAGACTTTATGATAGATCCCTACCAAGTGTATGAAGCACGTGCGATGGGTGCCGATTGCATTTTGTTAATTGCGGCTGCCATTGATTTGGCTAAAATGCGCGAATTAGAAGCCATTGCGCACAGTTTAGCCATGGCAGTGCTGGTAGAAGTGCATAATGGTGAGGAGTTAGCCCTTGCCCTACAACTTGATACGCCCTTATTAGGCATCAATAACCGTAATTTACGCACTTTTGACGTCACGTTAGATACAACGCTAGGACTGCTCACACGTATCCCTGAAAATAAAATCGTAGTGACAGAGTCAGGTATTTTCACTAAAGAAGACGTTGCGCTAATGCAACAAAATAACGTACACACATTTCTGGTAGGTGAAGCTTTTATGCGCCAGCCTGATCCAGGGGCTGAATTGGCAAAAGTATTCGCTTAATATGTATCACTCAAAGATTAGGAACTGACTATGAGCTACCCTTATTCCCGCCCACGCCGTATGCGTAAAGACGAATTCTCACGTCGTTTAATGCGTGAAAACGTACTTACCACCAATGATCTAATTTACCCTGTGTTTGTTCTGGAGGGTGAAAATCGCACAGAAGAAGTTGCTTCCATGCCCGGTGTAAAGCGTCAAAGTATTGACGTTTTGTTAAAAACCGCTGCAGAGTGCGTGCAGTTGGGTATTCCCGCAATGGCTATATTTCCGGTGATAGATAGCCAATTTAAGAGTCTGGATGCGGTGGAGGCATTTAATCCGAATGGCCTCGTGCAACGTACCGTTGCTGCGATTAAAGCCGCACATCCCGAACTTGGCGTGATGACTGATGTGGCATTGGACCCATACACCACACATGGCCAAGATGGCTTGATAGACGCCTCGGGCTATGTACTCAATGATGAAACAATAGAAGTATTGGTGAAACAGGCCATCTCTCATGCGAATGCGGGCGCAGATATTGTCGCGCCGAGTGACATGATGGATGGGCGCGTGGGTCAGATTCGTGAGGCATTGGAAAGTACCAACAACATCCACACAAAAATTCTAGCGTACTCAGCTAAATATGCCTCTGCTTTTTATGGGCCGTTCCGCGATGCTGTGGGCTCAGCAGACAATTTAGGCAAAGGCAACAAACACACCTATCAAATGGACCCTGCCAATAGCGATGAGGCTATGCAAGAGGTTGCCTTGGATATTTCTGAAGGTGCAGATATGGTGATGGTCAAACCGGGCTTGCCCTACTTGGACATTGTGCGTCGTGTCAAAGATGAATTTGGCGTTCCGACCTTTGCGTATCAAGTGAGCGGTGAATATGCCATGCTGAAAGCCGCCGCACAAAATGGCTGGCTGGATGAAAAATCCTGCGTGTTAGAAAGTTTACTGGCATTTAAACGTGCCGGCGCCGATGGGATTTTGACTTATTTTGCCATGGATGTGGCACGCTGGTTAAAGTAAAGCCTTTACACCATCAGTATTCAAGCGTTCAGCGCAGCCGCCATCTGCGGCACGTTTAGTAGCCACTCTTATGTCATCCACCTCAAACACGCTCAATTTAATTAAACCAGTGTCGGTTTCCAAGGTAAAAACCGGTGCTGTTTTGCGATGATCGCCTTTTTTATCTCGCGTACCATCATTCACATCAAAGGGAATTTGTTGGTTGAGTAAAAACATTTCCACTTCCTTGATGCTGTCTGCAAACAAATGAATGTGCGTCGCGGAGAGCAAGCCAGCAGTACCATCCAACACAGCGCCCGTTAGGTATGGATTGAATTTTTCCAGCAACTGCATGGTAAAAAGCGCGTTTTTACGTAAATCACGTAGATTTTCCGGTTGTTCTTCACTTAAAAAAAGTGCATTGTGGCGTTTGAGCGCATCCTCAACTTCCGCGTTAGAAGGTAATGCACTATTATCAATAGCCCCTAATTGCCGCCCAGCCTTCTTTTTAGCATAAGCAAAATCAGAAATTCCGTCCTCAGCCATCATGCGCGCTGCTTGTTGCGCAACCATTTGTCGTAGATGATGTAATTTTTCTTTCGCCATATCTTTAACGCCCACCTCTAGCGCACCACTCACGCATCACCTAATGAAAAATCTGAGATTATAGTTACCCACCTCTTTAATCAGGTGAAGTTAGCCTTTAATCTTAATGTCCAATTGTTTCAGTTTTCGATACAAGTGCGTGCGTTCCAAACCGGCTATTTCAGCAAGTTTACTCATGTTACCGGACACATTTTTAATATGGTAGGCGAAATATAGCCGCTCAAAGTCATCACGCGCTTCTCGCAATGGTTGATTGAAATTCGTATCCATCCCAGTATGCGCATCGGTTGTGCTTTGGCTTTCTGTTGTTTGCGATCC
The DNA here is from genome assembly GCA_945872425.1 of Methylotenera oryzisoli. GTDB lineage: Bacteria > Pseudomonadota > Gammaproteobacteria > Burkholderiales > Methylophilaceae > Methylotenera > Methylotenera oryzisoli_C. The sequence goes on from CAMBZE010000004.1 coordinate 10,354, forward strand.
GACATCTGCCTGCCACGCATCATCAAATTGATGCAGCACTCTATTCACGTCATCCAAAGTAATTTTTTCACTCAAGCTGGTTTGGATAAGGTTGCGAATAACAGCATCCAGCTGCGCTATATCGCCTGGCCAGCTGGCATTGCGCAGACCATTTAGCGCGGCAATATCAAACTCTCGATATGAAATATCTGCAAGTTCAAACTGTAAGTTGGCGATGGCAATCGCCAAATCCGGGATATCTTCTTTGTGTTCCTCTAACGCGGGCACGCGTAAGGAAACCGCAGATAAAATTTGCAATAAGTTGTGATCAAACAATCCTTCAGCTTGCAGTTTTGGCAGGTTCTGGCTAGTGCCACATACCACACGTGCATTATATTTATCTGCCTTTGTAACCAGCAACAGCAAGCCTTTTTGCTCAGCTTTATTAAGTTCTGCAACCTCGGCAACATAAACTACGCCGTCACGAACCTGCTCTAAAACATCCAAAGGTGTGTTAACTAATTCACTAAACTCGGTCAGTTGTAGCCAAGGTGTATTCGCATTTTGCAAAAAGCGGGCACATAACTCGGCGCCACAACCTTTGGGGCCAATAAGCAATACTGGGCTGGGGCTATCATTAGCGCTAGCTGCAATTTTATCCAAGCGCTCTTTCAAAGCTAAAACAATTGGACTTTTACCCAGGTTAGCCAAACTCATCTCTGATTTTGGCAGTTGTTCACTGTGCTTTAATGCGGTAGCCACTGTTTTTAACAGCTTTTGCAGTGCAATCGGTTTTTCCAGAAAATCAAATGCGCCGATACGCGTTGCTTCAACCGCCGTATCAATTGTGCCATGACCAGACATCATGACCACAGGCATCGTTAGCAAGCCACCATTCGCCCACTCTTTGAGCAAACTGATGCCATCGCAGTCAGGCATCCAAATATCGAGTAATACAACGTCCGGACGCGCATGCAAACGTATGGCACGTGCCACTGCTGCATTATCAGCAAGCTCCACCTGATAGCCTTCGTCTTGCAAAATATCGCGCAATAATTCGCGTATGCCTATTTCATCGTCTACGACTAATATATGTTTTGATGCCATGTTGTTTAATTCATTTCAGATTTTTCAATCAAAAGCGGAATGCTGATTGTCACAATTGCGCCTGTTTCATTAGCATCATCATGCGCTGCGTTTTCAATTTTAATACTCCCTTTATGTTCTTCAATAATTTTTTTCACAATCGCCAACCCTAGACCGGTACCATGAGGCTTGGTCGTCATGTAGGGTTCAAAAACATGTGACATCATGCCCGCAGTAAAACCGCTGCCATTGTCTTTTACCGTCAGCACCAGCATCCCTGCCGCCACTTGTGTTTTTATAGAAATCACTGGGGACTGCTGTCCCGTGAGCGCATCTTGCGCATTCTGTATCAGGTTATGCAGCACTTGGCGCAGCATTGTACTGTCCCCTCTAATCGTGCAGGCTTGCGGTGCAAGTAACAGTTCCAGCTTGATCTTAGGCACATCGTAGAGTGAGACCACTTCTTGAATCAATGCATTTAAATCCAATTTATCCAAATGCGGTGCCGGTGAGCGCGCATATTCACTAAACTCATTTACCATTTTTTTCAGGGCATCCACTTGATTCACAATGGTTTCAGTTGAACGTTTCAAAACTTCGGCATCAGCAACATCCAGTTTATCTTGCAATTTATGTACCATGCGTTCCGCAGATAACTGAATAGGCGTGAGTGGATTTTTAATTTCATGCGCCAAGCGTCTCGCCACTTCACCCCAGGCAGCATCCCGCTGTGCTTGCACCATTGTCGTCGCATCATCAAATACTGCAACATAACCGCCATCAGGTAACCGTGTTCCACGCAGCGTGATGATTTGTTTACCCTGCGCTGTAGCCAACTCAATTTGCGTCTGCGCGTCATCTTTTTGACCATTTTTCTGACTGACCGCTTGCTGGCTGTTCAACGCAATAGTCTGAAAAAAACTGGCCAATCGCGCCTGTTTTGCAATAATTTCATCTGACGTAAACCCCACATAATCTTCTAACGAAACGCCTAATATATTGACCGTGGCCTCATTAAAAGTACGCAGCTCTCCCCGCTCGTTTAACGCCAGCACACCGGAAGACAAATGCGCCAATATCGTTTCCAGATAGCCACGCGCCGCCTCTACCCGAGCGCGGTTTCTATCTGCCGCTTTTGTGGCATCCCCCAACTGCTGGGTCATGCTATTAAATGATTGTACCAATATACCTAATTCATCTTTGCCATGTGCGGGTAACATGGTGCTGTAATCACCGCTTGCAATCGCTTTGGTGCCTTCTGCCAATACGGTGAGTGGGGCAGAGAGTTTGCGACTTAATACAAAAGCAATGGCTACTGCGGTGAGCATGGCCAACATCATCACCAGGGTTAATGTCAGCGCAAACACTTCTCTGAGCGCTGTACGGCTATAAGATAATTGTTGGTAGTCCTGATACACATCTTGCACCGCCTCTGCTGTGGTCGTCAATGGCTTAGGCACGGGTTGCAATAACTGTAAAATCCGCGTCTCCCCTGCAATATCTTGTACACTCACGGGAGCCAGCACCCGCAAATATAGGCCCTTACCCGCAATTGGCTCTATGTTGCCATAGATGCGCTGGCGCGCCTGCCTTAACTGCGTCACGCTCGGCAACTCAGGTAAAAAACTAGTGGAATCACTGCTGGATACCGCTAAAATTCTACCTTGCGGCGTGAATAAAGTCGCATCTTGTATGCCACTTTTCTCACGCAAATCATTTAACATGGAAAAGTGCGTACTGGCAGGCTGAAAAGCTAGGCTGATAGCCATGCTCTCGCCTTTTTCTTTTACATCTGCCAGCATAATATCCAAGGCGGTCTGACCTAAATTCAACCCCCCTTCAAGAGCAGATTCCACCTTGACGTTAAACCACGATTCAATTGAACGCGTTAAGAAATTCACTGATACCATATACACAATTAAGCCGGGAAGAAATGCCATCAGCGCAAATGATCCCAATAAACGCAGGGTAAAACGGCTACCCATCACACGCTCACGAATATTTCGATATAATCTGAAAAGCTGAACAGCCAGCAGCACAATGAGCAACACGGCTAACCCGATATTCAGTGTCACCAATAATGTGTAATGCTCACCCGATGCTGCCGTGTTGGCACTCGCGTTCGAGAGTAAATACAGCAGTAATGTGCCTAATATGGCACTGGTAAATACGATGTACTTCATTTAGGCAAGCTGGGTGACCAGGTAAAACGTTGCGAAGTAAGCCCCAAATCATCAGAGCCAATGCTTTCTATTTGCAGCGCTTTAGGCAGTTTTTTATGATCCAGACGCATCAACAAAATTGCCTGATACTGCTCACCTTTATCTAAATGTGATTTTTGAAAGACTTTCAAATCCTGGATAATAGACAAATCTTCTATCGCCTCATCCAGCGTTGCGTAGGATTTTTGTTGCTCATGGCGCATGACAATATATTGCCTAGTCAAGGCATGGTAACTCAAACTCACTTGTTGTACTGTGGTAACCAGCTCGTCGTCAAACCAGTATTTTCTGGGTGACAATAATTGGAATTCAATCAGGAAATTAAAGGTAAAGCCTTTGAGAATGGCTTTTTCCATCTCTGGACTAAAATTGATTTCGGCATCAGCATTGAGCAAAAAATCATCTTCATACGTCATTAAATTCGCACTTCTGATGTGCAAACTATTACCAGCCGCTAGCGATAAATTCGCAAATAGCACCAAACCAATAATGCAAAATAATTGTTTAAATTTTTTGCAACAGGGCATAAAAAAATCCGTCATGAGGGTTTGAGGGTATAAGCTGACCATTGATGTGCGTGATATTTTCCTGAGCATTATGGAGTGCTGCCTCAAATGGTAATTGCATTGCATCTGCATTTTTTTGTAAAAATTTATCGATTTGTCCTTGATTTTCTTCATGAAAAACAGAACACGTCACATAAAGCAATTTACCACTCTTTGCCAACATCTGCCATAAACTCGACAAAATTTTGGCTTGCTGCGCGGTAAAAGAGGCTACATCTGCCTCTCGGCGCAACCATTTAATATCCACATGTCGCCGTACGATGCCAGATGCGGTACATGGCACATCAGCCAGAATTCGATCAAATAGCTCACCATCATGCCAGTCAGCGGACGCCGCATCGCCCACTAATAATGTAGCCTTCAATTTCAACCGATCGAGATTACTTTGCACACGTTGCAAACGCGCTTCATCGCTATCCAATGCCGTCATGTTCACATCGGTTAATTCCAGAATATGCCCTGTTTTACCACCTGGTGCACAACATGCATCTAGCACGCGCAGGTTGGCTTGCACGTCCAGCAAAGGCGCCGCCAACTGCGCGCCATAATCCTGCACGGAAACGACCCCCTCAGTAAAGCCGGGGATTTTCTCAACGGAAATCGGTTTTGTGAGCATGACGGCCTGCTTACCGATCTGGCTTGCCTCAATATCTTGTCGTGCTAACAGTTGCAGATAATCTTCTATGCTGATTTTATGCGTATTCACACGTAACGTCATCGGCGGGTGCTGGTTGCCAATCACCAAGATGCTTTGCCAATAATCAGGATATTGAATTTTGAGTTTGTTTATCCACCACTGCGGATAAGAATAGGCCGCCACTTCATTGGTTTTTAATGTGACGCCAAGCGGCTCTTTCTGTCGCAAAAAATTACGCAAAATAGCATTGACCAAACCCTTTGCCCAACTTTTAGCTGCGGGTCTTTTCAACTGACTTACGGCATGCACGGCTTGATTAACCACGGTAAACGCATCCGCTTTATCATGCAACAACTGATAAATCGCCACCAGTAGCAAAGCATGAATCCGCTCGTCCGTTAGCGGTTTTTCCAGTAACCGTTTCAAATAAGCATCAATTTCGCCATAAAAGCGCAGTGTGCCATAACTTAAATCTGCTGCCGCGCCTTTTTGTTGTGGCGTAACCGCAGGAAATAACGACAGCGCCGCCGGCAACGCCAAAGTTAGGTTGCGACCTGAAAACACCTGATGCACGGCATCAGCAGCGATAAGTTGAGAAATATACAAAAAAGACTTTCGATTAACAGCTAAAGTCTTATTCTAACCGTCGATGCACGCCAATGCACGTCGATTATTACAAGGGCTTAAATAACCATCGCCATGAGTCTTGCTACCCGCTCCGCTGTTTTCGGATGCGTACTAAACAAACTATCAAATGAGCGTCCAGATAAAGGATTGATAATCATCATCTGCCCAGTTTCAGGATGCGCTTCTGCGGTTTGATTGGTAATTTGATGTGCATAGTGATGAATTTTCTCCAATGCACTCGCCAATGCTTTAGGGTCACGGCTGATCTCCGCCCCGGCTTTATCTGCCTCAAACTCACGCGCACGCGAAATTGCCATTTGAATAAGCGACGCGGCCAATGGTGCCAATAGCATCACCAATATGCCAATAATCGGGGATACATTACGCCCACCGTTTTCATTGCGTCCGCCACCAAACAATATGCCAAATTGCGCGATAGCCGAGATAGCACCCGCCACTGTGGCCGAAACTGTTGAGATTAAAGTATCTCGATTTTTAACGTGGGCTAACTCGTGCGCCATCACGCCGCGCAATTCGCGCTCGTTTAACGCCTGCATAATGCCCACCGTTGCCGCCACGGCGGCGTTTTCCGGGTTGCGGCCGGTGGCAAAGGCATTAGGTTGTGATTCGTTAATCACATATACTTTAGGCATAGGTAGCTGGGCATTTTCAGCCAGCTCTTTAACCATTTGGTAATAGCTACGAAATTGGCTGTTGTCAGCGGTGACTTCCTGAGCGCCATACATCTTAAGCACGGCTTTATCTGAAAACCAATAGGCATAGACATTCATCGCGGCAGCGAACACTAGCGCCATCATCATGCCGTCCGCGCCACCAAGCGCCGCACCAACCACGCCAAATAAAGCAACAATCGCTGCCATTAAGATGGTGGTTTTCAACCAGTTACCTAACATTTTTTATCCTCATATCATGCATTAACGAAACACTAAGATGGTGATGCGCACTGAAAATTCAACCCGGTGCTACAGTTGTGGTAAATATATCACCTGCTTTTAGGTTGTGACCTTGAATAAAAGCCTGAGCACTCAAGCGCTTACCACCGGGCGCTTGCAATTCGATGATATGCAACACGCCTTTACCACAGGCAACCAGCACTCCATCATGCACACTGATAATCTCGCCAGCCTGTGCCTGCGCTAGATTTGCATTACCTGACGCATCAGTTGCCAGCCAAATGCGGCACACTTCACCCCGCAAATGACTTTGTGCAACCGGGAATGGATTGAAAGCGCGTATTTGACGTGATATTTCACTCGCATTTTTATGCCAATCAATTGCCGCCTCTGCTTTCTCGAGCTTGTGCGCATAAGTCACCAAAGCTTCATCTTGCGGAGTGCTCGCTAAACTGCCATGCGCAGCTAGATTTTGCATCGCTTGCACCATCAGCTCCGCCCCCATTTTAGCTAGGGTGTTATGCAGGCTTTGCGTAGTATCGAACTCCGCAATCGGCACTACACCTTTACTCACCATGGCGCCGGCATCCAACGCAGGAACCACCTCCATAATGGTAACACCCGTTTCGGTGTCACCCGCCAATATTGAGCGATGAATCGGTGCTGCTCCACGCCAGCGCGGCAATAAAGAGGCATGAATGTTATAACAACCGAAACGCGGCATATTCAAAATAACGGTAGGAATAATCAGCCCATAAGCCGCGACTATCATCACCTCTGCGTTCACTTGTGCAATTTGTGCCTGAACGGCAGCATCCTTTAAGGTTTCCGGCTGAAATACATGCAAGCCATGTTGCTCAGCTAATACCTTGACCGGACTAGCCTTGAGCTTCATGCCACGACCTGCCGGGCGATCAGGCTGAGTCAGTACCATAACGATTTGATGCCCTGCATCAATCAGTGCGGCTAAAGCGGGCACAGCAAATTCGGGTGTTCCCGCAAAAATAATTTTCAATTGTGTAGCCTCTTAATTGTTAAACTTTTGATGATTACTTGATGCGTTGTTGTTTCAGCATTTTATTTTTAATACGATTACGCTTAAGTGGCGACAGGTATTCAATAAACACCTTGCCCAACAAGTGGTCAATTTCATGTTGAATGCAAACGCTCAATAATCCATGTGCTTCTAACTTGAATGTTTTTCCATCCCGACACCATGCTTCAACCGTGATCTTTTCTGCCCTTGTCACATTTTCATAAACCCCGGGGACAGATAAACAGCCCTCTTCATATTCCTGCTCACCATCTTTAGATGTGATTTTAGGATTGATAAATACCTGTAACTGGTCTTTGGTTTCGCTGGTGTCAATAATCAGCAACTGTATATGTCGATTAACCTGCGTTGCAGCTAGCCCTATGCCTGGTGCGGCGTACATGGTTTCCGCCATATCATCAATCAAACGGCGTAGCGCAGCATCCACCTCCTTTATAGGCTTTGCCACGGTATGCAAGCGCGGGTCTGGATAGTTAAGAATGTCTAAAATTGCCATAAAAACTCATTTATTTAGCTATTATTTATCTGTGAAAACTCAAATTCTTCATAACATCTTGATTGTTGAATGAATTACGTGATAGATTTAACGCAATCTTGACCGAGTTCATCAATCATATGTTTCGCAATATTATAACGCTGCTCATGTTTTGTTGCTCAAGCTTCAATGCACAAGAAGTTGTAATCAAAGATGATACCTTGCTGCATGGCTAACCACAGTAAAAACAACGACAGCCAGGAGCTTGTTGAAAAATCGCTGTGGATTGGCTTAGGTAGCATTCACGGCTTAGGATCGCAAACATTCTGTCAGCTGCTTAAAGCTTTTGGCAGCCCGACCAATGTTTATGCTACAAACTTCAGGCAATTAAAAGAAGTGGTTTCCGACCGTATCGCCACCGAAATCAGCCAAGGCGTTAACACGGATGCTTTGGCGGATTCCCTGCACTGGCTATCGCAAGAGAATAATTACCTCGTTACGCTCGCGGATGCCGAGTATCCTAAATCTTTATTGGAAATTACTGATCCGCCCACTTTTTTATATGCAAAAGGTAATCTCGCTTTATTAAATCAGCCCAGCATTGCCATTGTTGGCAGTCGCAATGCCTCGGTGCAGGGGGAGAAAAATGCCGAGGCGTTTGCACATGACTTATGTGACTACGGCTTATGTATCGTAAGCGGTTTGGCCTTGGGCATCGACGGTGCAGCCCATCGCGGCGCGCTCAAAGCAAATGGCGCCACGATTGCAGTGGTAGGCACCGGGCTGGATATTGTTTATCCGGCTAAACATCGAGATTTAGCACATCAAATTGCGGAACGCGGACTCATTATCTCCGAGTTTGCTCTGAGCACACCATCCAAACCGCAAAACTTTCCTAAACGCAATCGCATTATCAGTGGGCTGAGCTTGGGCTGCTTGGTCGTTGAAGCCAATATACAAAGTGGCTCACAAATTACCGCGCGCCTAGCAGCAGAACAAGGCCGTGAAATTTTCGCCATCCCCGGTTCTATTCATTCACCCATGTCGAAAGGCTGCCATCAACTGATTAAACAGGGTGCTAAATTAGTAGATTGTCTGCAAGATATTATTGAAGAACTCAAATTAAGTCCTCAATTGAATGGCTCAAACAATGAAACTAATGCTAAAAATAAAACATCAGCCAATCCTGGTGAAAATGCGCCTAACGACACCATCCTCACCTTGATGGGTTTTGATCCTATCACTTTAGAGCACTTGGTTGTCATTAGTGGCTTGACGGTGGGCGAAGTTTCATCCATGCTTATGTTGCTGGAACTTGAAGGAAAAGTGACCAGTCTGACAGGAGGGCAATACCAAAAAATTGTGTAGTTTGTCATTTTAGAAGTTTGCATAAACCATCTCACTTAAAGTTAAGAATAATTTATATTTAAGGATAAAAACTATGTTTGAAGTATTGGTTTATATGTTTGAAAACTACATTGATACGCATTTTAGACCCGACGACGACACGCTCTCAAAAGAGCTGTTTGCTGCGGGTTTTGATGAAGAAGACATTAACGGTGCATTTGATTGGTTTAATCAACTGGAATTAATGACCGACAAACCTGAGTTATTTGACGCCGCCAACCGTGCCAACACGCGTATTTTTACAGATTTGGAACTGAAAAAAATATCCGGCGAAAGCATCGGCTTTATTCTGTTTTTAGTACAAGCCAGCATACTCAATACCGAACAGCGCGAACTGGTATTGGAACTTGCCATGAATTTACCGCAGGCAACCATTGGCATTGAAGAAATGCGCTGGATTGTGCTGATGACCACATGGGGCGCAAGCAAATCTGGCCCTGACAAAACCAAAGAATATTTATTCATTGAAGATGTCTTGCTTAACAAACAGAAACCTACCCTACATTAAGAGTAGGGCAGGTCTGTTTGCTGACCAACCGATCTCATTCGCTGATATTGTGGATGATGCTGCTAATGGTGCCAGCTTGATTTAAGGTGTAAAAATGCAGGCTTGGCGCACCTCTGGCAAGCAATGTTTCACATAACTCACTTACTACATCAACACCAAAAGCGCGTAATGATGCCATATCATCACCGTACTCTTCCAGTCGCATTTTTAGCCAGCGCGGAATTTCTGCGCCACAAATACTAGAAAAACGCGCCAATTGTGTGATGTTATAAATTGGCATAATACCAGGCACGATAGGCATCGTAATCCCTAACGCATCACACTGATCTACAAATCTAAAATAGGCATCAACGTTATAAAAATACTGCGTTATCGCCGAATTAGCCCCTGCATCCATTTTACGTTTTAGATTCTGCAAATCTGCTGCCGGCGTCCGCGCTTCAGGATGAAATTCTGGGTAGGCAGCTACTTCGATATAGAAATGATCACCCGTTTCTTCACGAATAAACTGCACCAACTCTGAAGCATAGCGAAAATCTCCTGCACTGACTTCCCCGGATGGCACATCACCGCGCAGAGCGACTAAACGCTTGATTCCTTGAGCCTGATAAGCAAGTAACAAATCACGAATTTCTGCTTTACTTGATGAAATACAAGAAATATGTGGTGCAGCCTGAAACCCTTCGCGCTGAATTTCCAACACGGTGTCCATAGTTCTATCGCGTGTGGAACCCCCCGCACCAAAGGTCACAGAAAAGAATTCAGGATTAAATCTTGCCAGCTGCGCGCGCGTATCGCGCAACTTATCCACCCCTTCTGTTGTTTTGGGTGGAAAAAACTCAAAGCTAACCTCAAATTTTTTATTGGGGGTTTTCATTTTCAATTTATTTTCATTTACTTTTAATAAACCGCTAAGCTTAATTTAATAGCGATAAGTGTCCGGTTTGAATGGGCCTTGTTTCTGCACACCAATGTAAGCCGCCTGCTCATCCGTTAATGTGGTCAATTTTGCATTGAGTTTTTTCAATTGCAATACTGCAACTTTTTCATCCAAATGCTTAGGTAAGGTATAAACACCGACTGGATATTGAGCAGTTTGCGTAAATAACTCAATTTGCGCAATCGTTTGATTCGCAAATGAAGAACTCATCACATAGCTTGGGTGCCCCGTACCACAGCCTAAATTCACTAAACGGCCCTTTGCCAGCAGAATGATTTTCTTCCCATCAGGGAAAATCACGTGGTCCACTTGTGGTTTGATTTCATCCCACTCATGTTTTTCAAGTGAGGCAACATCAATCTCGTTATCAAAGTGGCCAATGTTGCATACTATGGCCTGGTCTTTCATCTTCACCATATGCTCATGCGTAATGACGTGATAATTACCTGTTGCCGTCACAAAAATATCACCATGTTCTGCTGCATAGTCCAGTGTGACCACACGGTAACCTTCCATCGCCGCTTGTAACGCACAGATTGGGTCAATCTCAGTCACCCAAACTTGCGCGGATAGCGCACGCAACGCCTGCGCAGAACCCTTGCCGACATCGCCATAACCCGCAACCACTGCAATCTTACCTGCAATCATTACGTCCGTTGCGCGTTTAATCGCGTCTACCAATGATTCACGACAACCGTACAAGTTATCAAACTTAGACTTGGTCACCGAGTCATTCACGTTAATGGCAGGAAAAGCCAATTTGCCTTCTTTATGCATTTGATACAAACGATGCACGCCGGTAGTGGTTTCTTCAGTAACCCCTTTAATCTGTGCCAACCGTGTTGAATACCAAATTGGGTCAGCTTGCAATTTTGCTTTAATTGCATCAAACAGACAGATTTCTTCTTCTGAGGTTGGGTTGGCAACCACAGATAAGTCTTTTTCTGCGCGTGCGCCTAGATGCAACAGCAAGGTTGCATCGCCGCCATCATCCAAAATCATGTTTGAGAACCTTGGTTTGCCATCTTGACCATCCGCCCATTCAAAAATGCGATGAGTGTAATCCCAGTATTCGGTCAACGTTTCGCCTTTAATCGCAAATACTGGCGTACCCCCAGCAGCAATCGCCGCCGCCGCGTGGTCTTGGGTAGAATAAATATTACACGATGCCCAGCGCACGTCAGCGCCTAAGTCTTTTAAGGTTTCAATCAGCACAGCGGTTTGAATCGTCATGTGCAGACTGCCGGTGATACGCGCCCCTTTTAGAGGTTGTGATTTTGCAAACTCTTCGCGAATAGCCATCAAACCCGGCATTTCAGTTTCAGCGATGGCAATTTCTTTGCGGCCAAAAGTCGCTAAATTGATATCGGCAATGACGTAGTCTTGGGCTGTATTTTTAACATCAGCAGTCACAGTATTCATGTGTTATTTCCTTGAATGTGTGACCGGGGGGATGGGTGTAATGAATCATGAGATTAACGCTTACTCACCCTTATCCCGTGCCCGGCACGGTTAATATTGGTGAGCGTCGTTTATAACATTTTCTAAGCCTAGGAGTCTGTATCTCAAACACAGCTCTCGCAACGCTCCTCAGAAGAATCTGGATTATACGCGATATTATTTTTAGCACCAATACTGTATCAACCCAATTTCTGCGATTGAATAATCAAAACAATTATAATCAAACCATGAAAGCACACCATCAGCAAGCATCCCAGTTCTTAAGCGCTATCGACAATGATTGGGCAGCCCTTATTGCAACTGTGGGCGCATGCGAATTTAAAGCAAAACCTGAACGTGAACCTTACGAAGCTCTGGTGTGCGCGCTGGCCTACCAACAGATCAGCACCAAAGCAGGCGATACCATCCTAGGAAGGCTGGTAAAAAACTTCGGCGCATTCCCCACACCGCAACAACTGATTACAGCTGAATTTGCCGACCTGCGTGTAATTGGTTTTCCCGGCAGAAAAATTGAAACGCTTAAAGGCATTGCCAATGGCGCATTGAGCGGATTAGTGCCGTCGCGTGAAGCTGCCGATGCTATGAGCGATGAAGCCTTGATTGAGCAACTGGTCACGCTCAAAGGCATTGGTCAGTGGTCAGTGGAAATGATGCTGATATTTACCCTAGAGCGCATGGACATACTGCCCATCGATGATTCCGGCATTGCAGAGGGCTACCGGCGACTCAAAAATCTGGATATTGCTCCCAAGCGCAAGGAGATAGCCGAAATTGGTAAAACATGGAGCCCTTACCGCACTATTGCAAGTTGGTATTTATGGCGCGTGCCAAAACAACCTATGACAAAGTAATCAAAATTACCACAAGTAATACCACCAAGTGTTAGTGCGCCTAATCTATATCGGCAGAGTCACACTAGGTCAATGACGACTCATCGGCAAAGCTTGACGAATCAGTCCTTTGCTTACTGCTTTATTCACTGCACTAACCTAGTGATTGTAGTCTGAGAATCCCGGCTCGCCAAATACAGGCGCCATGTTTGCATTTATAATGTCGCCTATGGATCTTTTCAAATACCACAACTGCGCATTTGCAAAACTTTTAGTGTTTCGCATTCAAATGGTTTTGGCTTATCAGATCATGGCAGTGGTGGTTGGCTGGCATATCTATGAAATCACGCACGACCCACTCTCACTCGGGTTAATCGGGCTGGCAGAAGTGATCCCTTACTTCGCATCTGCACTATTTGCCGGCCATGCTGTTGATCATCTTTACTCACGCCGGCTATTTGGCGCACTAGCGGCAATTCTGCTAATGATCAATGCTTTCACACTGACCGTATTAGCATTAGGTTGGCTCGATGGCAATGCCACGCTATGGATTTATGGATCAATTGCCTTTACCGGCATCGCACGCGCCTTCATTGCGCCCAGCTATAGCACGTTATTTGCCATTATTTTACCGCGTGAAGCATACGTACGCGCCTCAGGTATCGGCACGGCAACATTTCAAGTCGGCTTGGTGCTAGGGCCGGCAATAGGCGGTATGTTAGTGGGTTTTGGCAGCAAAACCTTGGCTTACTCAGTCGCCACATTGTTATGCCTAGGCGCGGCAATTGCAATGCTTTTACTTAAAATTAAAGAACCCGAAAAGTCAGCAGGCATTCCTGTATTGACTAGCATCGCACAAGGGTTACGTTTTGTATTCAGCAATCAAATCGTGTTGGGCGCAATGTCACTTGATATGTTTGCTGTGCTATTTGGCGGCGCTGTGGCCATGTTGCCTGCGTTCATTCACGACATCTATAAAATGGGGCCTGAGGGTCTGGGTATTTTACGGGGCGCTCCTGCGTTGGGTGCAATCATCACCGGGTTATGGCTAGTGCGCCACCCCATCAACCTGCATGCCGGACGATGGTTATTAGCTGTGGTTGCCGGGTTTGGACTATCAATTATCGGGTTTGGATTAAGCACCAGTTTTTGGATGGCCGCGTTCATGCTGCTGCTATCAGGCTTATTTGACGGTGTTTCTGTAGTCATGCGACAAACTATCATGCAATTAGCCACGCCTGATGTCATGCGCGGCAGAGTGTCAGCGATTAATGGCATATTTATTGGCTCATCCAATGAGCTGGGGGCATTTGAATCCGGCGTCGCCGCACGCCTGATGGGCTTGATGCCATCAGTGATTTTTGGTGGATTCATGACACTAAGCGTAGTGGGTGTAACGGCTAAATTTGCCCCGAAATTACGTAAACTAGAATTGCACCAACTTAACTAATTCAAGCCTCACTAATTCAAGTCCAATTTTAAAGTTCAGCTCAAGATTTGTTCTAATACGTGATTTAGACAAACTTAGCCATAGCTGCCATCGACCCTTGATTTTAATAAGATAGGCGCATAGATTGCCAAAAAAATCGCAAATCCAAGTATCCACAACAAGGCCGAAATTAACATCCAATACACATAATGCTGCATAGCTAACATAGGTGCCAATATACGAAATACCGCGCTTGCGCAGATGGCTAGAAATATAAATCCTAACCATGGCGAAGGTTTTCTAATGTCTCGCCCGGTATGACCTAAAGCCACGCGAGCCATCATGCCGAGCGTCATTAAACCCACGCCACCTATAGTGAAAAGATGTAAGGTTAGAACCGATGAAATATTAAATTGTGTTTGTAATGCATAACTCAAGAAACCTGCATTGACCACCCAGGCAGATAGATACAAGCTCCACAGTAAAGGTGCGCGCCATATTCCAGCTGTGTGCCAATTAAATAAACGAAAGCCGTTCATTACAAATAAAGTGCAAGCCAGCCCAAAGGTTACCGCAGCGACACGCACTGATACCTCGTTGATGAATAAAGCCAAAAACAACACCATGATGCTGATATCTAGCCACTGATACTGCTTAAGCTGCACTTTCTCCTGCACGCCACGTTCGATAAAGAACGGCATCACGCGACGCCCAATCATTAAAATCAAGCCTATAAACAACAATACCGCGCCATTGATGGCATAGAGCATGCCATGTTCCAGCACACCATAACAGCCTAAATAAAATACCAGATTACCCACCCATAGCAATACAATCTTAGCCACTACGCCAAGTTGCAACCATTGCTTTGCTTTAACAATCGGTTTAGTGATGGCCCACATCAGCATCAACCCAAACAATAAGTCGGCTATTGCAGCCCAAATCAGCAAACTCGTACCAAATAGAAATAGCACTCGCGCTGCGCACCACAGCATAAAAAGCACCATCAAAGGTTTACCATGCAGCGTTTGTACACCAGTCCAATTTTTAACAGCGGTCAGCAAAAACCCTGCCACTACCGCTAACCCATAGCCATAAAGCATTTCATGGGCATGCCATTGGCTAATAGAAATAGGCGAGATTTGCACAAAGCTGTGCGAGAAGTAAATCAACATCCACCAAATGATAGAAACCAGAGCAAAAACGCTGGCCCCTAGAAAAAATGGCCGAAAACCAAGGTTAAATAAGGCAAAACCTTTTACCTGAGTTGGCTTACTCATCTGAATTTGCACTACTGCCATGATTTTTACGCCTTTGATAACACAAATGTGGGCTATGTTAGCGCGATATCAACGGTGCTGTATTGATCTAGCGCATGGATAATTTAAGCTCGCAGCTTACAAACAAAAAGGAGCCGAAGCTCCTTTTTTGAATTTAACCGCACTTACTTTCACCACAATTCAAACACGTGAGACAGCCGTCCATAATAATGCTGGCTTTGGTGTTACATTTTCTACAAAGCTGAGCGTTTTTTGGAAAGCCTTCTTCGTTCATTTCTTCACCTGATTTCGCGTGTTTTTCTAGGTATTCGGCTTTTTTGTCTTCCACCAGTTTTTGCTGGTGTTGATCTAAACCTGGTTTTTTAAGCATGCCGATTTCTTGCAAGTGCTGCTCTACTACTTCACCAATCTCAGCTACTAAGCTAGGTATAAACTTGCCGCCTTTTTTAAAGTAGCCACCGCTTGGTTCAAACACACTTTTAAGTTCTTCTACCAGAAAAGTGACGTCACCACCTTTACGGAACACCGCTGACATCACGCGAGTGAGAGCAACAATCCATTGAAAGTGCTCCATGTTTTTGGAGTTAATAAAAATTTCAAATGGACGACGATGTTCTTGCGGCGTGCCTTCATTCATCACGACATCGTTAATGGTAATGTAAAGCGCATGCTCGGTCACCGGTGTTTTGATTTTGTAGGTGTTACCCACCAGCTTGTCCGGACGGCTTAATGGCTCGCCAAGTTGTATCACAGTTGCATTCGCTTCCTGCGCTTTTGCCTCTGCGGCTTTAGCTTTGTTTTCTTCTGTAACCAGGTTGTAGCTAACGATTTTTTTTTCAATTTTAATAGTCATTTTGTTTTCTCCTTTTGTAGGAAGGGCGCCTCGCCCCGATTGATATTATTTCGCGATGAGGGCATCGCCCTTACACTAAAATTTTCCGTAATAGCCTTCTTTTAGGGCGTCGTACAGATTAGCCGCGGAGTGAATCTCGCCATCGTACTCAATCTCTTCATTGCCTTTGGCTTCAATCTCGGTGCCATCTTCCAGCGTAAATTTGTAGGTGGTGCTTTCCAAATCTTTTTCAGTCACCAACACCCCCTGAAATGCCTCCGGGTTAAACCTGAATGTAGTACAACCTTTTAGACCTTTATCGTAAGCGTAGAGGTAGATGTTTTTGAAGTCTTCAAAATCATAATCGGTCGGCACGTTAATGGTTTTTGAAATTGAGCTATCAATCCATTTTTGTGATGCTGCTTGAATATCAACGTGGGCTTTAGCCAAAATAGTAGATGAATCCAAGAAGTAATCTGGTAATTGCTCTTCTGGCTTGTCGCTAAATGGCATTGCATTCGGATTAATCAACTCGCGGTAGGCCAATAGCTCATAAGAAAATACATCCACTTTTTCTTTTGATTTTTTACCTTCACGAATTACGTTACGTGCGTAATGGTGCGCAAAACTCGGCTCAATACCGTTGCTGGCATTATTCGCGAGCGAGAGTGAAATAGTACCCGTTGGCGCAATTGAGCTATGGTGGGTAAAGCGCACGCCTTTGGTCGCAATTTGGTTACGCAAGCCCTCAGGGAACTGCTGCATATAGCGGCTATATTTACCGAGCAACACTTTGCCAGCCACTTTACTGCCTACTTTAATACCATCTGCCGCCATTTCCGGACGTTTTGCCAACATGTCGGCAGTCACTTCAAACTTCTCATCCATAATCGGGGCCGGGCCTTTTTCTTCAGCCAGTTGCACGCCTACATTCCAACCTTCTTCTGCCATCACACGGGTGGCTTCTTCAGTGAATTTAATAGATTCTTCTTCACCGTATTTCATTTTCATCATGGTGAGACTAGAACCTAAACCTAGGTAGCCCATACCGTGGCGGCGTTTGCGCATGATTTCATCGCGTTGTTGTTGTAGCGGTAAGCCGTTGATTTCAACTACGTTGTCCAGCATACGCGTGAATATTGCCACCACTTCGCGGTATTCCTCCCAGTCAAAGTAGGCTTCATCAGTGAATGGTTTTTTAACAAAGCGGGTTAAGTTAATTGAGCCTAACAAACACGCGCCATAAGGTGGTAGCGGTTGCTCACCACATGGGTTGGTTGCGCGAATATTTTCGCAGAACCAGTTGTTGTTCATTTCATTGACGCGGTCGATCAAGATAAATCCTGGCTCGGCAAAGTCGTAAGTAGAAGACATAATCACATCCCACAAACGGCGCGCCTTAATGGTTTTATACACACGGCAAGCTACTTTACCTGCATCTTTGCCATCTGTTTTGGTGAGGTATTTGCCTTTTACCGGCCATTCACGCCACACCACTTGGCTCTCGTCGTTCACGTTGAGGCCATCTACGATCGCTTCTTTTTCAGTCACCGGGAAAGCCAGTTTCCACTCGGCATCTGCTTTTACCGCTTCCATAAACTCTTTGGTAATCAGGCATGACAAATTGAATTGACGTAAACGACCAGCTTCACGCTTGGCTTTAATGAAATCGGTAATGTCCGGATGAGAGATATCAAACGTTGCCATTTGCGCGCCACGACGACCACCCGCAGATGATACGGTGAAACACATTTTGTCATAAATATCCATGAACGACAGCGGACCACTGGTGTAAGCGCCGGCCCCCGCCACAAATGCGCCTTTTGGACGCAATGTTGAGAACTCATAACCAATGCCGCAACCGGCTTTCAAGGTTAAGCCAGCCTCATGCACTTTACCTAAGATGTCATCCATACTGTCTGATATCACACCGGAAACCGTACAGTTAATGGTAGAGGTTGCCGGTTTGTGCTCCAGTGCACCCGCGTTAGAGGTAATGCGACCTGCCGGAATTGCGCCACGACGCAATGCCCATAAAAACTTTTCATGCCATTCAGCACGCTTTTCCTCTGTGACTTCAACATCTGCCAAAGCGCGCGCTACGCGTGAATAAGAGGCATCCATGTCAGCATCAACATGCTCGCCTGTTTTGGTTTTTAAGCGATATTTTTTATCCCAAATATCAAGTGAGACAGGTTGAACCGGAATTTCTTTTTCAACATCTGTACTTGAACTCTGGATATTAGAATTTTTAGCAGTATCAACAACTTTTAACATGGATTTATCCCTTATTATTCAACTTAAGTCATCTTATCAACAATAACTTAACCTGTATTTATTTAACTGTTTTAATTGTGGCTTAAAGCAATTCAAGCTTTTGAGCAAAAATGTAAAAAACCACAACATATTGTGTTTTTTTGTTAATTTAATCATTTAGTAGTGGTAGGTCAAGCAGTTTTTTTGAAATTATTTTCAGTGAAAGTCGATAATTTTACTTGCCAAAATCATGCATTAGACTGGCATTGGCTTACAGCAAAGTGGCGAATAAAAAATGCAATCGCGCACCTTAAAAAATATGTGCGAAAATAGAGAAATTCCAGAAACCACCGTTGGTCACTCACTTGAATAATGACTCGTAACGTTTACACCTTTTTACTTTATTTACTACTGCCATTCACGCCACTTAAATTGCTCTGGCGCGCAAAAAAACAGCCCGAATATTTGCAGCACTGGCGTGAGCGTTATGGGTTTTATACACTGCAATTTGCAAAACCTGTGATTTGGCTGCATTGTGTATCGGTGGGTGAAACCCGCGCGGCTGAACCTTTAATCAAAATCTTGCTGCACAAATACCCGAATCATCAAGTCTTGCTCACGCACACCACACCCACCGGGCGCACCACCAGCGAGCAATTGTTGGGGGATTCAGTCGCCAGAGTGTATTTACCCTATGACTTACCTTTTGCAGTAAATCGTTTTTTAAAACACTTTCAACCCGCGGTCGGCGTGCTCATGGAAACCGAGCTTTGGTTTAATTTGATCGCGAGCTGTAAACAGCAAGCTATTCCGTTATTGTTAGTCAACGCACGATTATCAGAAAAATCCGCGCTTGGTTATGCCAAGTTAGGACGATTGACGCAAGAAGGCTTACACCAGCTCGCTGCAATCGCCGCGCAAACAGCACAAGATGCCAAACGCTTACAAAACTTGGGCGCGCCAAATGTAAATAAGCCTAATGCAAGTAAACTTAATATCAGCATCGCAGGCAATTTAAAATTTGATGTCATTCCGCCTGGTGATGCAATGGCACAAGGCCAACTGCTTAGAAATGCAATGGGACAACAACGCCCCGTATTGTTGGCTGCCAGCACTAGAGAGGGCGAAGAGTCGCTGATTCTTGATGCCGTTGCCGAAGCCAACATTCCAGACCTACTTACGATTATTGTGCCGCGCCACCCACAGCGTTTTGAGCAAGTGGCCGAGCTACTAAAAAAACGTGGTGTTAGTTTTGTTCGACGCTCAATGCTTGCAAATGAAACCATTTCGCCAAACATCTCTTATGTGCTGGGTAACTCCATGGGTGAAATGTTTACCTATTACGCCGCGTGCGATATTGCTTTTATCGGTGGCAGTTTATTGCCATTAGGCGGGCAAAACCTGATTGAAGCCTGCAGCATGGGCAAACCCGTGCTGATAGGACCACATACCTTTAATTTTGAGCAAGTCACCGAGCTGGCAATCGCTGCGGGTGCAGCACGGCGTGTACAAAACACTGATGAACTGGCAGAAAACATTAAGGCCCTGTTTGCCGATCAAACTAAACGGCAAGCCATGAGTCGTGCCGCCTTGAATTTTAGCGCAGAAAGTCGCGGTGCAACGCAACGTACTTTGAACTTAATTGAGTGTTTCCTTAAGGGCTAACCAGCACCAACTGCTGATTGATATCCGCCAAATCAACTTCTGCAACGACACCTGAAGCCGCCTTCAAACGAATGATATTAACCAGATAATTGTAACGCGCCTGCAATAAATCACGCTTGGCGCTAAAAAGCTGTTGCTGTGCATTGAGCACATCCACGCTGGTACGCACACCAACCTCGTAACCCAACTTGGTTGAATCTACTTGGCTTTGACTGGAAGTAAGCGCTTGCTCATAAGCCTTGACCTGCGCAATACTGGTGCTCAAGTTCAGGTAAGCACGTTGCGTTTCCAGTTCGGTGTTGCGTCGCGCTATTTCAACATCATCTTTGGCTTTTTGTTGATTCAAGGCAGCCTGTCTTACGCGTGAACTGATAGCGCCGCCTTGATACAAAGGAATTTGTAGTTGCAATCCAATAGCGCCCGTTTTCAGCTCATTACCCGAGCTAAAAACTGAGGCGCTACCATTGGCATAACTGTAGTTATAACTTGCCACGGCATCCAAGGTCGGCAAATGACCTGCACTTAAACGGTCAACTTCCTGTTCAGAAAATTTCACCGCATCTTGTTGAATCTGTATATTCAAGTTGTTTTGTGCCGCCACCTCTAGCCATTTGTCCATGCTCTGACCTAGCTGACTGGCCTTAATATTCGCTTTTACGGTTGCTAGCTTTTGCGGAAATTCACCTGTAATGGCCTGAACTGCGCGTTTTGCAATTTGGTGTTCGTTAGTGGCGGCGATTTCCTGGGCAACAATTAAGTCAAAACGCGCCTGCGCTTCATTTACATCGGTAATGGTTGCTGACCCCACTTCAAAGTTTGCATTTGCCTGATTTAATTGGCTCAAAATAGCCGCTTTTTGTGCACCGATTAAATCAATTTTGTCTTGCGCAATGAGCACCTCAAAATAACTCTGCGTCACACGTAAAATTAAATCCTGCTGACTCAAATGTAGTTGTTTATCTGCTTGGCTTACTTGCGTTTTACTTTGGTCAATTTGCACTAGATTTTGTTTGCGGTAAATCGGCTGCCGCATATCAACACCGTATTTATAAGTCTCAAAATTCGACTGCCCAGGTGGCGTCGTTGCGTTCAGGTAGCGGATATCAGTGGCCACTGCGTTAGCATCGGCACTAAAATTAACCGTTGGGCGATATAACGCTTTGCCTTGCTCGATGATTTCCTGTGCCGCTTGATTGGCACTTAACGCAGAAGCCAAAGTGGGGTCATGTGCTAATGCCTGGCTGTAAATATCAAGCAGAGAATACGGTTTATCTTCATCGCTCGCAAATACAGCACTCGCAAATGTAGCAAATGCTAATAAGAAACTGATTAACGCAACTCTTGTTAAAGTTTTGAGCATTTTTAACTTAAAACTCAAATTTAGTTACCTGCGGTGCATTTTCCAATGCCGGAAGACACGTTTCAAAAATGGTTTCATGTCGATAGACATCTTCGCTAACGCGCTGTGTAAGCGTCGCTTGCATAATAGGCAAATCTCCAACCACAGCAAATAAACGCCCACCCACATTCAACATTTTTTCCGCCGCGATTGGACGTAAAGGCAATGAGCCTGTAAACACAATCACATCATACGGCACGGCTGCCGCATAGCCAGTTGCAGCGTCAGCCACGTGCAAAGTCACATTGTGAATATTTTGTGCCTGCAAGCGATATTGCGCGATATTGGACAACTCTGGATAAATTTCCACCGCATGCACATGATAAGCCAAGGTAGCAAGCAGCGCGGTTAGATAGCCACTCCCAGTACCCACTAACAACACCTTGTCAGTCTTTTTAACACCTACAGCTTGTAAAATGCGCCCCTCTAGCTTGGGCGAGAGCATGGTTTGCTCCTCACCGATAGGCAACTCAACGTCAGCAAATGCTAAGCCGACTTGTGACTCAGCAACAAAGTTTTCGCGTGGCACTTTATCTAATACGGCCAACACCACTGGGTCTAATACTTCCCACGTGCGAATCTGCTGTTCTATCATATTAAACCTGGCTTCGCGCATATTAAAACCGGCGGTTTCGTGGCTATCAATCGTTTGTGCTGTTTGTGTCATGCTGATTACTCTTCAATGTTTTATTTGACTTAATTATAACGCAAGTGCTGATTGATTATGTTGGACAAAGCCATGCTAGCCAATTGCGATAGCATCACAATCCAATCAACTCATTTGATACTGACTTAACTTATACCACAGCGAGCGCTCGCTGATTTCAAGCAGTTTGGCAGCGCGGCTTTTGTTGCCCTGAGTCGCAAGCAAAGCCTCCGCAATTAAGCGCCGTTCCAGTGCTTCTACTGCATCCGGTAAAGCAAGGGCATTGCCTGCGCTTGCTGCCGTTGCCGACGTCTGCACGGACGATGTGTTTACGCTCACCATTTCAGCGGGCAAATGTTGCGGCATAATCATTTGATTACCACTAATAATGGCGGCACGTTCCAGCACGTTCTCTAGCTCCCGCACATTACCTGGCCAGTCATATTGCAATAAATGACTGATGGCAGCGGGTGAAATACTTACATGACGTTTAGCTAGAAAGTGTTGCGCCAAAGCTTCAATATCGGCTTTGCGCACCTTTAGCGCCGGCAAGTCGATGCGAAATACATTCAAGCGATAGTATAAGTCTTCGCGTAATTTACCTTCTTTAATCGCATCAAGCGGGTTGCGATTAGTCGCGGCGACAACACGGATATCCACTGAAATAGGACGACTGCCGCCTACGCGTTCAATGATATTTTCCTGCAAGGCGCGCAATAATTTAGCCTGCAATTGCATAGGCATTTCGGTGA
This sequence comes from Methylotenera oryzisoli, assembly GCA_945872425.1. GTDB lineage: Bacteria > Pseudomonadota > Gammaproteobacteria > Burkholderiales > Methylophilaceae > Methylotenera > Methylotenera oryzisoli_C. The sequence goes on from CAMBZE010000004.1 coordinate 33,319, forward strand.
CTTCGTCTAAAAATAGTGTGCCGCCATCCGCCAACTCAAACTTGCCAATGCGCTCTTTAATAGCGCCGGTAAATGCGCCTTTTTCGTGCCCGAATAATTCTGACTCCAACATTTCATGCGGGATAGCGGCACAATTAACCGCCACAAACAGTGCCTTGCTGCGCGGCGAGCCCACATGAATCGCGCGCGCGACCAACTCCTTACCTGTACCAGTTTCGCCCGCTACCAACACCGTGGCTTTTTCAGGAGCAACCAGCCTGATCGCTTCGGACAATTGCTGCATGGCAGGGCTGTTACCCACCAAACCGGTATTGGGCGATTTTTCTTCCCGAAAGAATTGATTTTCTACAACAAGCCGCGCAAATGATAATGCGCGTTTAATCGCAACTTCCAGCTCTTCCAAATCAAATGGACGCAAAATGTAATCCGATGCTCCATTTTTCATGGCTTCAATGGCAGATTTAATCTCGCCTTGTGCCGTGACAATGATCACAGGTAATTCAGCGTTCTCCTGACGAATTTCTTTGAGCAATTGCAAACCATCCATGCGCGGCATATGCAAATCACTGATCACGCAATCAACACTTTGTGTGCGGATAACCTCCAACGCCTCGCGTCCATCTTTGGCGGTAAGTGGTTGATAACCCGCCTGACGTAAGCTAATCTCCAGCAAACGCAGCATATTGGGTTCGTCATCTACGGCTAGTATGGTTTTAATGCTGTCTGACATAGGCTCACTTTAATAGCTGCTTAATTTATAGCCCCTTATTGGGACTCATTCATGCAACTGCCGTTTTGGCAGCTTCATTCTAAAATCTGCACCACTGCTGGCCAGGGTACTTTCCTCTACGGTAAGCGAGCCGAAATGAGCGGTGACAATTTGTTTTGAAACTGCCAATCCCAAACCGATACCACCAGGACGCTGCGTAAAAAATGGGTCAAAAATCTGTGCTTTTTGTGCCTCCGAGACGCCTGCACCATTATCAGCAACGCTAACAGTAACGCTCTCTGCTGACTCAAATATGGACACCACAACTTTACCACCTGTTGGCAACACCTGAATGGCGTTGAGTAATAAATTCAATATAACCTGCGTAATTTGTTCACCATCACATTCTACAAATAATGCTTTTGGCACGGTATTTTCAGCCAACTCGTTAATGACCAATTCTAAGCTGATGTCTTTTTTATTGGCTTGCATACGCAACATAGCTACCGCATGTTCCAACAAACCGACCATATTATGCATGACAAATTCAGGGTGACGTGGGCGCGCAGAATCCACCAGAGTAGAAACCAGCTTATTCAAGCGCTCTGTTTCAGTCGTGATAAATGAGGCAACTTCCAAGCCCTCTGTGCTCAGATTTTTTTCACGCGCGAGCACCTGTGCCGATGAACGCAATATGCCTAAAGGCGTTCTAATCTCATGACTCATGGCGGCAGCCATTTCACCCGCCACTGCTAGTTTGGCGGCACGCGTCAAATTTTCTTTTGACAGCGTCAGGTCATCCATCATTTTGCCAAATGCACCAGACAAAGCACGCACCTCAGATGGCCCATCTGCTGAAGGCAACGCAGCTTGTGATGACCGCATAAATCGATTAGCGTAATCGGTGAGACGTGCCAATGGCTTAGTAATGCTACGCGCCAATGGTGCCGCCAGGAGCGTTGCCAACAACGCAGTCACTATCAGCAAAAAGATGAAGATATACCCCATGCGATGTACCGGCGCCATCACTACTGACCGATATTGTGTAATTGCCACCTGCCAGTTAAAAATGGGTGGGGTTGCCAGGTGATTAGCAATTGAGCGCACCTCAATATCATGTGCGGCTGTGATTTTTTTCCAACCCTGCGTTTGGGCAAGCGCTTGAAACCTCCCAGAATTTTCATCTAACAATGCTGCCGCACTGCCTTGGTTTCCTGTGTTGTCAAGAATGCTTTCAATGTATTTCCAATCAAACAGCACCCACAAAGTACCAATTTTTTGCTGATTCACGTCCCTTATATCACTCGCAATCGGTAACCGCTGATGCGTGAGCTCAGCCAGAAGCACCGGATGGTTTGCAAACTGAAATTGCATCCACGGCACATTCGTACTGGCTGGCAGACCTATCTCAGACGACCTGCTGGACGCAACCACAATGTTTTGATTATTAACCACATAAAGCACTTGATAAATACCGCGATAGCTGACTTGCAGTTCACTTAAAAAATTAGACAACCGCTTATCAACATCTCCTACCACCACCTCATGCATGATTTCCAGGCGACTCCAGGAAGCCGCATTTTGCAATCGCTCAAACATCATGTTATCAATTTCACTCAAGGCGGCAGTAGCACGTGCTTGCATATCGCGTTCAATTTCCTCACGCAATACCGTGCTCGCTTGATAAAACGCGAGTAGTGTGACAATCAGCATAGGCAGTAGCGCGGTTAGCAAGAAGCTGACCAATAACAACTGCTTAACCGACAGCGACTTCAAATGTAACGGCTTAATTGGCATGGATGGCCACGTGCTTATTCACAATAATTTCCCTTTTGAAAGAATAGAATATAATCCGGTTCTCAGCATCAGCTTGATTTCATCACTATCAAATAAAGCTGTTACTTAATCTAACAAAGCAAATGTTAGTTTGGAGCAACCATGCGTTTAAATAAACTAATCTGCATTGGCAGTGTAGCCTTGCTACTCTTGCTGTGCAAGGCTGCGAGTGCAGATGAACCAACTCGCCTTAATAATGGCTTTATGGATGCCTTCAGGCTAGGCGGCTATACCAGCGCGGGGATTACACTACCAAGAGATGCACACACAAAGGCTACCATCAACGAGATCAGCTTAATATTAACTTGGGAAAATGACAGCCGTTTCAAATTTTTTGGCGAATTAGAATTGGAAAATCCGCTTTCCTGGGATAGCGGTAACAAACTCAACGCCAAAAAAAGTTTGGTAGATTTAGAGCGGCTTTATCTGGATTATAATTTTTCTGAGAAAATCAATCTGCGCGCCGGGCGCTTTCTAACACCCTCTGGACGCTGGAATTTACTGCATGCTGCACCGCTAGTCTGGACAAGTACACGGCCGATCGTCACAAGCCGGCTTTTTCCAATTTCCACTAACGGCATCATGGCATTCGGCGCCGCGCCTATTGATAGCAGCACTATTGAGTACGCGCTATTTGTGGAAACCCTCAAAGACCAGATAAATGATGACAACGAAATCAAATTTAGCAATGTTAAAGGCGCACGCATAACGTTTGGCCAAAATGCTAACTTTGGCTTGAATTTGATGTCTTTTAACGAAAAAACCGTTTCCAACCCCAGCTATCGCATGTTGGGTTTAGACTTTATCACCCACTACAAAGGCATCGAGTTCTTAGGTGAGGCATTTCAGCGCTGGGATATACACAACAAAGACGGTGGTGGCGGTGCTTATCTTCAAACTGCAGTGCCATTGCCTTTAGCGCAAAATTGGACTGGTGTTGCACGTCTTGAGACTTTTCATCGGCCAGATGAAGGGCATCATCAACGCTGGCTTATCGGTACAACCTGGCGCATAAAACCAACACAATTATTGAAACTTGAATTTACAGGCGGCAGTCATGTTCAAAGTGACGATTTATCAGAATCGCCTCGCGGATTTCTAGCCTCATTCGCGGTGCTGTTCTAATGCCAACGTCAAGTTTAATGCGCCATATTATGCCCATATTGATACTGGCCTGCCTGTTTGTACAAACAGTAAGTTTTGCTGCTGAAAAATCTATCCTTGCGGTCATCGTGGCTAACGAGCATCCGAGCAAAACCATTTCACACCCTGAACTCAAGCTGATTTATTGGCGAAAAAAAACCTATTGGGCCAATGGTAAACGTATACATCCGGTTAACTTTCCCGCAGATAACTCTCTGCGAATGCAGTTTTCCAACAGCATATTGGGCAGCTTGCCCGGCGCACAAAATGACTACTGGAATGGCTTATATTTTCATGGTACATCACCGCCACATGTCGTGCACTCTGATGAGGCAATGATTCGATATATTCAGGAAACTACCGGCAGTATCGGTTATATAGACGCATGTAAAATAGACGCTCGCGTGAAGCCGGTTTTTTGGATTATGTCCAATGGCGATATGAGCAGTGACTTACCTAATTTCAGTTGCGACCAGTAAGCTGTCGCTACTCTGCACCAATAAATTCTTTCAAGTCTCCATGCTTATAGGCGCGCGCCGTAGTTTGATAATAAACCACCGCTTCATTCACTAAATTTACATCCGTACTGCCCAAATGAGCTTCCAGTGTTTGGGGGTCAATCTGATAAGTTTCTACAGACTGCTTGGGAGAAAGCACGACTAACTTATTGTTTTTATAATAACCCAACGCTTGATAATTGCTTATAAACGCTCGCTCAGGTGCTTTTTTTGCCGCCGCCTCAAACATGGATTGCCCATAAAAATGTTGCGCGCCTGAAGTACCCAGCACATCTAACAGGGTAGGCACAATATCAATTTGACTGGCAATACGTGAGTAGTGCCCTGCAGGCAATAAATCCGGCGCGTAAAAGAACAACGGGATATGATATTTTTCTACCGGCAGCTTGGTTTTTCCTGCCACCGATGCACAGTGGTCCGCAACAATCACAAATAAAGTATCTTTGAACCACGGCTTGGTTTTGGCATTTTCAATCAACTGCCCAATCGCATAATCGGTATATTTCACCGCACCTTCACGGCTGCCCTGTGGCAAGTCAATTTTGCCTGCTGGAAAGGTGTAGGGCCGATGATTGCTGGTTGTCATAATATGTGCGAAAAATGGCTGGCCCGTTTTAACGTGTTGATCAAGGATATTGAGTGAGTTATTAAATAAACTTTCATCATCAACGCCCCAGACGTTTTCACTCTGAATGGTCGCTTCGTCAAAATCAGTACGGTCAAACACTTTGTAATCATTACCCATAAAGTAAGTATTCATACTATCAAACACACCATAACCACCGTAAATAAAAAATGTGGCATAGTTTTTAGCTTCAAGTAGCTCGCCAATGGTAGCCAAATGTGCAGAATTTGGACGATGCACGATGGCCTGACCTGGAATAGGCGGAATCGCAATTGAAAGTGCGTCCAGACCGCGCACGGTGCGTGTACCTGTCGCAAATAGCTTATCAAACACCAAGCTCTCACGCGCCAACTTATCCAGATACGGTGTCAAATTTTCTTTATTGCCATAAATACCCAAATACGAGGCCGATAAACTTTCGGCTGAAATAAGCACCACGTTTTTGGGGCGGCGAGTAAATGGGCCCAGTGGCTTGGCATCTTGGTTGTTATCAGCAATACCCGCAGCGCCTGTTGGCTGCCGGTTTACACCTATAGATTTTAATAACCCCAATGCTTGCGTCTGCGGTAGGGTTATATAAAACTTATCGTAATCTAATTCATTACGCCGTGCAGCAGCTGAAAAACTAAAAACACCATTTCCGGCCAGCTCATTTGCATAAGAATTTTTGCTAAACTCCATTTGATCTATATTTGCGAACTGATAACTCAATACAGGTAATGCAATCGCTGCGGAAATTAAACTAAGCTTTTTCTTGGCAGACTGCTGCTCACTGTCAAAGCGTATCAATTTGCTCAATGCAAACAAAACCGTCATCACAATTAACGCGATTCCTAACAATATCAATGGTACTGGGTAAGATTCACGAATATTGCCAATTACCTCCTTCGTGTAAATCAAGTAATCCACCGCAATAAAATTAAAACGTGTAGTGAATTCCTGCCAGAAAACAAACTCTGACACTGCACCAAATAACAATCCGAACATCACCAAAAACGCCATTAGCCAACGCGCTTTATTCACCCATGCTTTGCTGCGTAAAGCGTTGGGCGTTGCTGCAGAAAGCAACAGCCAAGGCACGACCAAATAGGTCAGAGCGGCAATGTCAAACCACAAGCCCTTGAAAAAGATGCCAATAATTTCGCTGGACTCCATTTGTGAAAATCCCACTTGCAGGCTCAACACAAGGCGCAGCAGCAGCCATATTGCTAGCGCCATCCCCGAAATAAAGAGAGAGAACGGAACAATGTAAGGTTTTTTTCTAAATAATGTAAACATGTTTTGAAGTGTCAATGTATGTGTTTTTAATGTTGTTCTTGGTAAAAAATCACATCTTTTATGCAAACAATGCTTTCTTAGGGCATATTGAGAGTAATCAGAATCAAAAGGCAAGCACCATGCCAGATGTGTAATAGATTGTTTTATTGGTATCTTTTGAAAACATCAACAACAAATTCATACAATAATTGCAGGGCTATACGTTAGATGAGGATGATTTTGCGCAAATTTTGCGTAACAGAGTGGCGGTATTGATCAAAAATCTCACTTGGATATTGGTTAATCACCCTAAATCAGAGAAGAGATAAAACCAATTTCAAAAGAGAGACAACATCAATAACTAATTGATATTAAATTGTTATTTCATAATTTTTTGACTTTTACCGAATCAGCAATACGCCGTTCTGCGTATCAAAATAGCCTCATTAGAGCCAATAGGCACATAACTTGCCTAGGTTTAGGTACTATACAAACATGGTGAAATATAAAATGCTAAGTTCAACTTATTTAGACTATCGCTTTAGTGCAGCTCATTCATTTTTTAATGCCGAGGCTGCTTATCAAAGCCGCTCTCATGCAGCCACTAAAAGGCATCGCGCCAGCAACATTAAAGTTGCAACCTCTGGTATAAACGCACCTGACCGTCTGGAGATTGAACGGTTTATTCATGATGTGTTCGCACAGACTTATGGCGCAAACGTACAGCAATTTATGCCTCAACTTATGAGTCTGCGTGATGAAAATGACGAGTTAGTCGCCGCTTTTGGTTTGCGTGATGCCGATGAAGCGCCACTATTTTTGGAGCGTTATTTGGATGCCCCAATTGAGACCGTGCTGTCCAATCGATTTAACCGAACCATTACCCGCAATCAGATTACTGAAATTGGCAATCTAGCCGTGGCTAACCCACGCAATGCCGGCATTTTAATTGCGCATATTATTCAGCATAATTTGGATATGGGCGTGGAATGGTGCGTAGCAACTGCTCATCGCAGCCTGCAGAATGGCTTGGTCAAAGGTGGGCGCGATGTGTATGCCTTACAAGCGGCGGATAAGTCACGCTTGAATGTTGCCGAACAAGTCACTTGGGGGCGTTATTACGACAATGCGCCACAAGTGGTTGCGATAAGAGGCGTAGCAGAACTATAAACGTCAGAACTATAAGCGTGATGCAACAAAACTTAATCAATCAAGCCATTGCGCACCATGCACACCGCCTACCCGAACAAATAGCATTACGTGGGGCAGAGGCCACTTTTACCTATGCTGAATTAAACCGTGCGATAAAAACCCAAGTTGAAACCTGGCGCGAACTTTGCGTCCACAGGCGCCCTACCATGGCTTTGGCGGTAGAAAATCATCCGGCCTGGGTCATTTTAGATTTGGCGGCACTTCAGTGCGAAATTCCGCTCATCCCTTTACCGTTCTTTTTCTCACCCGCCCAATGGCTGCATGCTATGCAGGATGCAGGAGCCGCCGTGTTAGTCACTGACCACCCGGAAATGTTTGAGCCGCTACTGGCAGAAAAAATAACGCATCGCATTCAGTTTGAACTGGCGGGGAAATTACTCACGCAATTTACTTTACGTGAGCAGGGCGAAGTAAGCTTGCCTGCGGGCACAGCAAAAATCACCTACACCTCCGGCACAACGGGCAACCCTAAAGGGGTGTGCTTGAGTGCGGACAATATGCTCAATGTTGCAAAATCCATCGCTGAAGCGACGAAACTATCGCCTAAAGATGTGCATTTAAATGTATTGCCACTCGCTACCTTGCTAGAGAATGTTGCGGGTATTTACGCACCATTGCTCGTGGGCGCTACTTGCGTGTTGCTGCCAAGCCACGAGGTAGGGTTGAGTGGCGCAACAGGCTTGGACATTCAAAAATTATTAGCAATGCTCAAGCAAAATCAGGCCAGCACCGCAATTTTTACCCCTGAATTACTGCACGCGCTGGTTTTATGTATAGAGGCCGGCGCAGGTTCATCGGGTGATTTGCGCTTTTTAGCGGTAGGTGGTGCGTCGGTATCACCCGCCTTGCTCAAACGTGCGCAAAAAGTGGCTATTCCAGTGTTTGAGGGCTACGGACTTTCTGAATGCGCTTCGGTGGTTGCACTCAATGCGCCTCACGTCAATAAAATTGGTAGTGTTGGTAAACCATTACCGCACATTAGTATTGAGTTTACTGATGACAGTGAGATTGTCGTTACTGGCAATGCTTATCTTGGCTATGTCGGTCAACAATACCTACAGCAAAATAGTATTTACACCGGCGACATTGGCTATATTGATGAAGATAATTTTCTATTTATTACCGGTCGAAAAAAGAATATCTTTATCACTTCGTTTGGGCGCAATGTGTCACCGGAATGGGTAGAGCGTGAGCTAAAAATATCACCTTATATCGCACAAGCTGCATTGTTTGGCGAAGCAAGGCCGTGGAACGTCGCGGTCATTGTGCCACGGCAAGGTGCATCTACTGAGCAAATTGAAAACGCTGTGCAAACCGTGAATCGTGACTTACCGGATTACGCCAGAATTACGCGCTGGATTGGCGCAGGGGAGCCGTTTGCTGTAAATAACCAGCAACTGACTTCAAACGGCAGAAATCGCCGCGACAGAATTTGGCAGTATTATCAAGACAAAATTAACGCATTATATGAAGGAAATAACACATGACTGTTTATCAAACATTACTCCAAGCTACCGAGCAGGAGCGCGCTGAATTACTCAGCCTGCCTCTGATTGTACAAGGCGCAAAAGGGCAAATCTCCCTAGCCACTTATGTAGGTTTTCTCATTCAGGCTTATCACCATGTGAAGCACACCACGCCTTTGCTTATGACCTGTGGCGGACGTTTACCCACCCACTACGAATGGCTGCGCACCGCAATTGGGGAGTATATCGAAGAAGAAATGGGGCATCAGGAATGGGTGCTTAACGATATTGCCGAATGCGGTGGCGATAAAGAAGCTGTGCGCGCCGGCAAAACCCTGTCAACCAGCGCCAGCGTTGCCACCGAAGTCATGGTCGCCTACGCCTATGACATGATTAACCGCGTTAATCCTATTGGATTTTTTGGCATGGTATTGGTACTAGAAGGCACCAGTACCGCGGTTGCCACGCAAGCAGGTGAAACACTGATGACCAGTCTAAACCTGCCTAAGAAAGCCTTTAGCTATTTGCTCTCGCATGGCTCTCTTGATATCAGCCACGTGTCATTTTACGAGAGCTTGGTGAACCAAATTACCGATGCCAACGATCAGGCCATGCTTATCCATAGCGCGAAAGTTTTTTATAAATTATATGGCGATATTTTCCGTACAATAGAATCTGAATTTATGCAGAGCTAATGGGCAGAACTTATCGGGAACATAACCATGCAACTAAAAAATAAGCGAATTTTACTCACGGGTGCCACGGGTGGCATTGGTAAGCATTTAGCACTAATGCTGTCCGGCAAAGGTGCAAAATTAGCCATTGTCGGGCGCGATGCCAGCAAGCTGGATGACTTGGCCAATCAAATCGCTCAGCAAGGGGTTGCCGCAGAGAAAATTGTTGCTGATTTTGAAATCACTGGAACGGCTGAAAATGTTGCAGCAGAGGCCATAAAAAAACTTGGCGCAGTGGATGTTTTAATCAACAACGCGGCCATTCTTGATTTTATCCAGTTTGAAGACCAAAGCCCTGAGCGTATCGCACAAATGATACATATCAATGTCACCGCGCCCATACAGCTTGCTCGCGCCTTTCTGCCGCAATTTAAAGCTAACAATCAAGGGCATTATGTCATGATAGGCTCTATTTTTGGCTCACTAGGGTTTCCACATTACGCCACCTACTGCGCAAGCAAGTTTGCGGTACACGGTTTTTCACAAGCCTTACGTCGCGAGTTGGTTGATACCAATATTGGTGTGACTTACATCGCACCGCGTGGTGTCATTACGCCGATGAATGATGCAGCGGCGCTCGCCATGCTCGCCAAAACAGGGGGCAATCTGGACGAACCTGAAAAAGTGGCCGCTATTGTAGTGAAAGCTTTAGAGCATGAAAAACAAGAGGTATTTATCGGGCAACCAGAATCATTTTTTGCATGGCTAAACGGCGTACTGCCACAGGCAGTAAATATTGGTTTGAAAAAACAAACCAGATTAGCAATGGACTACGTCATCAGAAAACCAAAATAAGTAAAACTCAACATAAGCGCTGGAATGAAAGAGAAGCGCCACCATCACAAAACTCCAAAGATAATAACTTGACTTAAACGCTTGGTTTTATTGCCGTTTTAGCGTATATTTCGTCCATTGCTAGGGGTCTGTATTTCTATTGAAATACAGTGAGAGTCACCCTTTGAACCTGATGCGGGTCATGCCGCCGTAGGGAAGCATCAAATGCTTCCTTATGTTTTTAGTATTTTATGGAGCATCCACATGAACGCCACCGATAAAAATCTCACCAAATTTCTTAATGAAACCGCCTCTGTTGATGAAGGCGCGACCAAACCGTTTGCCAAATCGCGCAAAATCTATGTTGAAGGCTCACGCCCTGATATCCGCGTCCCATTTCGTGAAATCTCATTAAGCGATACGCCTTCTGCTTTTGGCGCTGAGAAAAATCCGCCTGTCGTTGTTTACGATACCAGCGGCCCATATACTGACCCTGCAATTAGCATTGATATTCGTAATGGTATGCCGGCGCTGCGTGCAAACTGGATCGAAGAGCGTAACGATACCGAGCAATTGGACGGCCCGACCTCCGCGTTTGGTCAACAACGTAAAGTTGATCCTGAGTTAGCTGAAATGCGCTTTAACCTCACGCGTTTACCGCGCCGCGCCAAACCCGGCATGAACGTGTCGCAAATGCACTATGCGCGCAAAGGCATGATTACACCGGAGATGGAATTCATCGCTATCCGCGAAAATCAACGCCGTGAAAACATGAGTGAGTTGCTGCAAACTCAGCATCAAGGCCATGATTTTGGTGCCAATATTCCCAAAATGATTACGCCGGAATTTGTGCGTGATGAAGTCGCGCGTGGTCGTGCGATTATTCCAATGAACATCAACCACCCGGAAATCGAACCGATGATTATCGGCCGTAACTTTTTGGTGAAGATCAACGCCAACATCGGCAACTCAGCGCTGGGCTCTTCTATCAGCGAAGAAGTAGAGAAAATGGTGTGGAGTACGCGCTGGGGTGGCGATACCGTGATGGATTTATCCACCGGTAAAAACATTCACGAAACCCGCGAGTGGATTATCCGTAATTCGCCAGTACCTATCGGCACCGTGCCTATTTATCAAGCACTGGAGAAAGTTAACGGCAAAGCGGAAGATTTAACCTGGGAAATCTTCCGCGACACGTTAATCGAACAAGCGGAACAAGGTGTGGATTACTTCACCATCCATGCCGGTGTACGCCTAGCTTACATCCCGATGACGGCAAAACGTATGACCGGCATCGTGTCACGCGGCGGCTCTATCATGGCGAAATGGTGTTTGGCGCATCATAAAGAGTCATTCCTGTATGAGCATTTTGAAGATATTTGCCAAATCATGAAGCAATATGACGTTTCATTCAGCTTAGGTGATGGTTTACGTCCGGGTTCAATTTACGACGCCAACGATGAGGCGCAGTTTGCTGAACTGAAAACGCTGGGCGAACTGACACAGATCGCCTGGAGGCATGACGTGCAATGCATGATCGAAGGCCCGGGTCACGTGCCGATGCACATGATCAAGGAAAACATGGACCTGCAACTAGAGCATTGCGGTGAAGCCCCGTTCTACACACTAGGCCCATTAACCACGGACATTGCGCCAGGTTATGACCACATCACCTCAGGTATCGGTGCCGCCATGATTGGTTGGTACGGCTGTGCCATGCTGTGCTACGTAACCCCGAAAGAACATTTAGGTTTGCCGGATAAAGAAGATGTGCGTGTCGGCATCATCACCTACAAAATTGCGGCTCACGCGGCTGACCTTGCAAAAGGTCACCCCGGCGCACAAATTCGTGACAATGCCTTATCAAAAGCGCGCTTTGAATTTAGATGGGAAGACCAATTCAATCTTGGCCTGGACCCGGAAAAAGCCAAAGAATTCCACGATGAAACCTTGCCGCAGGAAGGCGCAAAACAAGCGCATTTTTGCTCAATGTGCGGTCCACATTTCTGCTCAATGAAAATATCACAGGATGTACGTGACTACGCCGCAGAAAAAGGCGTTTCAGAACAAGAAGCGCTTATCAAAGGCATGCAGGAAAAATCTATTGAGTTTGTGAAAAAGGGCAGCGAGGTTTATCAAAAGGTTTAACATGACGATGACATCCGAACGTCTGCAATTAAAAATTACACTCGCCAACATTGAGCCAAAAATCTGGCGGCAGGTGGTGGTGAAAGATTCATTGACCTTTCGCCAACTGCACAGCGTTATTCAGCGTGCAATGGGATGGGAAGACTACCATCTGCATGAATTTAAGGTAGGCGACATACGCGTGGGTACTCGCATTAAGGAAGACATGTTCGGTTTTGGCGATTCAGACATGGTATCGGAAAGCACTGCCCAGCTACATCAACTACTCATTGGCAAACGAAAATTTCGCTACTGGTACGATTTTGGCGACGACTGGTGGCATGACATTGCTATTGAAAAGCATCTGCCAGACGCTGCCGATGCGCCACCGGCGGAATTGCTGGCTGGCGAAAACGCCTGCCCACCGGAAGACTGTGGCGGCCCTTGGGGCTATGTTGATATGCTAGAGGCATTAAAAGACCCCGATCATCCGGAACATGATAGTTACAGCGAATGGGCAGGTCTGTTCGATCCAAAAGAATTCGATCTTGAAGCAGCGCGTAGCGATGTGCAAAAGGCCGTACGCACACGCCGCGCCAAGGTAAAATGAAACTCAAATCTTAATTACCGCCACCGGATATTCCGCCACCACGCTATCTGCCGTCATTAGCGTAATGCCTTCCGCGATTGCTTGTGCAATCAGCATACGGTCAAACGGGTCTTTGTGAATATTAGGAAGTACTTCTACCGCTAATGTGTGAGTGCTATTGATAGCAATTTCTTCGAACCCGTAATCAAGTAGATTGCGGCGCAACACCGGCAAATCCACCTTAAAATCTGTTCTACCAAGTTTATTTTTAATGGATACTTCCCACAAGCTCGCCACGCTAAAATAAAGCTGATTTTGCGGGTCTTCTAATAACTTTCTTGCTTGCGCCGAGAGTTGCTTGGGCTCCCCCGCCACCCAAAGCAACACATGCGTATCAAGCAATATCTTTATACTCATTAGTCCGCACCAAATAATTCGGCAATTTCATCTCTGCCCATTTGATCAAAATCTTTAGGTACGGTTATTTGTCCAACCATAAAACCAAGGCGATTTTTTGTATTAGCCTCCGGTGCATCCAGCCTTGAGACTTTGACCAAAGGCTTACCTGCCTTGGCGATAATAAATGATTCACCATGTACCGCCTGGTCAATCAGTTTAGATAATTGTGTTTTTGCTTCATGGATATTGACTGTTTGCATGATATCCTCCAATTAAACTAAGTTAAGTAAACCTAGTCTATAACATTTTATTTCAATAGTAAATCATTGAATGAGCGTAGATATTTAAAAAGTTGCGCCTTTATTTTGTTAAAATGTCCGAATTATATAAAATCAGTTAGCCATATTTTGACCACACTCAAACTCAACAAAAGCCCCAGTGACGCCCCTGCCATTACGGTAAAAAAACCTGTGCGCCGCAACAATTCACTTCCGCGTGACCGTAGTGTTGCACCGGAAAAACCGCAACGCAGCGAAACGTCACCAAACCGTGAGCAACGTGTAGCAGAGGCAAAAGTAGAGCCGGCACGTCAACGTAACCATCGTCATGATGGTAGTCTGCACGAACGCACAGCCGCACCTGCAAAACAACAAGCGCCTGATAGCCGAGCACCTTCACCCCGTGCGGTGCAAATAGATGCTCGCCGCAACGACAACACCAGCCGCGACAAAGCAGATCGCGAAGGTGCTTACCGCAACCCGCCACGTCGTGGCGGCAAGGTGCGCGACGGTTTTGTAGCAAGTGAGTTTGATAAAAATCGCAGCAATAAAGCAACATTTGCTACCAAAACCAGCACGAACGAATCTGAGTTGCCACGTTTATCAAAAGTGATGGCAGAGCGTGGGATATGCTCACGCCGCGAGGCTGATGAGTGGATTGTGAACGGTTGGGTAAAAGTAAACGGTGAAATCATCGATACGCTAGGCACGCGCATAGATTCAAATGCTGAAATTATTATTAGCAGTTATGCGCAAGAAACTCAGGCGGAAAACGTAACGATTATTCTGCATAAACCTGTGGGCTACGTGAGCGGGCAGGCCGAAGATGGTTACCAACCGGCAATTGTGTTGATTCATCCGGACAACCAGTGGCCGGATGACCCTACATTGCACACACATCACCCTAAAGAGTTTCACCGTGGCATGCTACATGGATTGGCGCCGGCAGGGCGCTTGGATATTGACTCCACCGGTATGTTAGTGCTCACTCAAGATGGCCGTGTGGCACGCCATTTGATTGGTGAAGATTCCACAGTTGAAAAAGAATACCTAGTACGGGTTACGGGCGAACTTAGTGATGCCGACCTCAAACGATTAAATTTTGGGCTAAGTCTGGATGGGGTCAAATTAAAACCTGCCAAGGTAAGCTGGCAGAATGAAGACCAGTTACGCTTTGTGTTGCGCGAAGGCAAAAAGCGTCAAATCCGCCGCATGTGCGAAATGGTGGGGCTACATGTTGTAGGCTTGAAACGCATTCGTATCGGAAGTGTAAACTTAGGTAAACTGCCTGTAGGGCAATGGCGCTATTTGCGCAATGACGAACGTTTTTAAGTTACGCGACATTTTTAAAAGCTAGAGGAGCCATCATGGGTTTATTTGATCGTTTAGCAGGGGCAGTATTAAGCAAAGCGGGCGGCGATAAAGGCGCCATGGTGCAGGTGGCAATGGACCTATTTAACCAAAATGGCGGGTTGGAAGGCGTAATGGAAAAATTTAAAGCAGGCGGCTTAGCGGAGCAAGTGGCTTCTTGGGTAGGCAAGGGTGAAAATTTACCAATTTCAGCCGAACAAGTCACACAAGTATTAGGAAGTAACACCGTGACTGACATTGCCGCCAAATTAGGCACGAGCCCAAGTGACATCAGCAATAAAATTGCTGAGTATCTGCCACAAGTCATCAACAAAATGACACCGGATGGCGAAGTAAACGCCAACTCGGGCAATGTACTTAGCGCGGTTTTAGCTATGCTCAAATAGAAGTGCAACAGCTACTTTTCCACTTGCCAAACTTTAATTTATTAAACGTTACACGTCTACTCCACCGTCACTGACTTCGCCAAATTCCTCGGTTTGTCCACGTCCGTCCCCTTTAGCAAGGCCGCATGATACGCCAATATCTGCACTGGAATGGTATGCAGAATAGGGGAAAGCACGCCAACATGGCGTGGCGTACGAATCACATGTACGCCTTCACTCTCTGTGAAGCGGCTATCTGCATCGGCAAATACAAATAACTCACCACCGCGCGCCTTCACTTCTTGCATGTTAGATTTTACTTTTTCCAAGAGCGCATCATTGGGTGCAATCACCACCACTGGCATGTCACTATCTACCAGCGCCAATGGGCCATGTTTAAGCTCGCCAGCCGGGTAAGCTTCAGCATGAATATATGAAATCTCTTTGAGCTTCAATGCGCCTTCTAGCGCGATTGGGTAATGAATGCCACGCCCCAGGAACAGCGCATGTTGTTTGTTGGAAAATGACTTCGCCCACTCACGAATTTGCGGCTCTAAATTCAGCGCATGCTGCACACTGCCTGCCAATTGGCGCAAAGCGCTTAAATACTCCTGCTCTGCTTCTCTGTTCAATAAACCACGCTGTTTTGCCAACGTCGCCGCCAAGGTAAACAAAGCCACTAATTGTGTAGTAAATGCCTTGGTTGAAGCCACACCAATTTCCGCCCCTGCGCGAGTGTAAAACACGAGCTGTGAAGCTCGTGGAATTGCGCTCTCTTGCACGTTACAAATGGCCAGTGTGAGCGTTTGCCCTAAAGCCTTCGCATGTTTTAAAGCCTCCATTGTGTCTAAAGTCTCACCAGATTGTGAAATGGTAACAATCAGCTGATGTGCGTTCGGCACGGATTCGCGATAGCGATACTCACTGGCGATTTCGACATTAGTCGGTAGTTTGGCGATACTTTCCAGCCAATACTTAGCCGTAAGCGCAGCATAATAACTGGTGCCTGCTGCGAGTATCAAGATACTATCGACTTGCTTAAAAATCTCGCTGGCCGCATCACCAAACAGGGCAGGGGAGAAGCTATTGTCATCAATCAAGGCTTCAATCGTATCGGTAAGTGCGCGCGGCTGTTCATGGATCTCTTTTTGCATGAAATGCGTGTAGGGACCAAGCTCCATGCTGGCAAGCGATACATCGCTCAGATGAATTTTGCGGGTGACCTCAATGCCATTACGGCCAAAAATAGTCACGCCGTCACGGCGAACATCTGCCACGTCACCATCTTCTAGGTAAATGACTTTGCGCGTCACTGAAAGCACTGCGGAAACATCTGACGCGATGAAGTTTTCACCTTCACCCAAGCCAATCAGCAGCGGGCAGCCTAAGCGCGCAGTAATCATGTGCTCCGGTTCTTTCACTGAAATCACGCTAATGGCGAATGCGCCTGTGAGTTCTTGCACCGCTTTTTGCGTAGCTGCCAGCAGGCTCATGTTTTGGTTATGATAGTAATGAATCAGATGGGCAATGACTTCAGTGTCAGTTTGAGACACAAACTCGTAGCCGAGCGCCTTTAAATGTGTTCGCTGCTCATCATGATTTTCAATGATGCCGTTATGCACAACGGCCAACTCCCCCTTGGAAACATGAGGATGTGCGTTGCTTTCCGTTACGCCGCCGTGTGTTGCCCAGCGCGTATGGCCAATGCCAACTTGGCCATTCAAATTTACCGCATGGGCTTTTTCCGTCATATTGGATACGCGACCCACTGCACGCACACGCTCAATACCCATGCCATTGAGCACCGCCACCCCGGCTGAGTCGTATCCCCGATATTCAAGACGGCTTAAGCCTTCAATCAGCGTGGAAACGACGTTTCTATTTGCAACTGCACCCACAATGCCACACATATCTGCTTGGTCTTTCTAAATAGTTTATTTCTTGATTTTTTGTGGTCGCTTCCAACCTGCGATTGATTTTTGTTCTTTAGCGCGGCAGAAAGTCAGTTGCTCCGCCGGAGCATCTTTAGTAATGGTTGAACCTGCAGCAATCGTTGCACCGCGCCCAATCGTTACCGGGGCGACTAATTGTGAATCTGAGCCGATAAATGCATTATCTTCAATCACCGTTCGAAATTTGTTGGCGCCATCATAGTTACAGGTAATCGTACCCGCACCGATATTCACGTTTTTACCTACCGTGCTATCGCCCACATAACTTAAATGATTGATCTTACTACCAATATCCACCTGCGCATTTTTGAGTTCAACAAAATTACCAATGTGTGTATCAGCCGCCAGCGTAGTGCCGGGACGTAACCGTGCATATGGTCCAATACGGCTATTTTCCCCAATCTGCGTGTCATCTATATGCGTAAAGGGAGCAATTTGAGTGCCTGATGCAATCACGGCATTTTTAATCACACAGTACGCGCCAATTTTAACGTTGTCACCCAAGTTCACGTTGCCTTCAAAAACACAGCCTACATCTATTTCTACATCTTTGCCGACAGTTAGCTCACCTCGCACGTCTATTCTTAGTGGGTCAAGCAACGTCACACCCGCTTGCAGTAAACGATCCGCATAGCGTTTTTGGTAGGTCCTTTCCAAATCTGCCAAATCTTGCTTGGAATTCACGCCTGTCACAGACGCTTCATCATGGGAAGTTTCTGTTGCTATCGTAAATCTTTTGTTGGACAGCCCAGACCAGCCATCTGTAGATGATTCGTCATCAGCAATTTCACGCACGGCTAGTTCGTCTTCCCGTTTGGCCATGGCGACTATATCTGTCAGATAATATTCACCTTGGGCATTATTGTTGGTCAGGCGCTTTAACCAGCCTACCAGATGCTGGTTTGCTGCCGCGATAATGCCGGTATTCACCTCTTTAATTTCACGCTGCTGAGAAGTCGCATCTTTGTGCTCAATAATTGCAGTAACGATGCCTTCATTGTTACGAATGATACGACCGTACCCGGTTGGGTCTGGCTTGATAAACGTGAGCAGTCCTAGCTCTTCAGTTTTATCCAATAGCTTTTTACAGCTTTCTGCACTCAGCAACGGCACATCGCCCAGCAATATCAGGGTTGTGGCATCTTTATCTAAATACGGCATGGCTTGTTGCACTGCATGGCCCGTGCCAAGCTGCTCTGTCTGCTCAACCCATGTAATATTTTCATGCCTGAATGCTTGTGGCACCGCCTCACCACCATAACCATAAACCACAATGATTTTCACCGGATTTAACAGTTTGGCGCAGTTAATTACGTGCTGCAAGAGCGGTTTACCAGCCAACTGATGCAGTACTTTGGGTTTGTTTGAATACATGCGCGTGCCTTTGCCCGCGGCAAGAATAACGATATTTAATTTGTTCATGTTTAATTTGGTGATGATGTGCTTTTCCAGCCTATGGTTGCATGGTCAAGTATAACAAAAAAGGCAACCGAGGCTGCCTTTTTGCTTTTTATAACTTCTTCTTTGCTGCGATTAGTGCGTAGTTTTGCGTAAGCGTTCAATCGTTTGAATTTGTGCCACTGCTTCAGATAGTTCAGCTTGCGCTGTTGCATAATCAATATCTGAAGTTCTGTTTTTCAACGCTTCTTCTGCTGCTGCTTTAGCTGCAATCGCTTTAGCTTCATCCAGATCGTGACCACGCACAGCCGTGTCCGCTAATACCGTAATGATGCCGGGCTGCACTTCCAATAGACCACCTGAAATAAAAATCAAGGTTTCTTCAGCTTCATTGGCTTGCTTGATACGCAAAGCACCTGGTTTGATAGTAGTAATCATCGGCGCATGATTTGGGTATAGGCCCACTTCACCAGCACTCGCAGGTGCAACCACAAACTCAGCTTCACCTGAGAAAATGCTTGCCTCTGCACTGACTACATCAATATGAACAGTATTTGCCATTATTTTTTCCTTAAACTAAAAACTAACGTCTAACGACTAGTTTAATGTCTTGGCTTTCTCAACAGCCTCTTCAATACCACCCACCATGTAGAAAGCTTGCTCTGGTAAATGATCGTACTCACCGGCAACAATCGCTTTAAAGCCTTTGATGGTTTCTTTCAATGGCACGTATTTACCTGGCGCGCCAGTAAACACTTCAGCCACGTGGAACGGTTGTGACAAGAAACGTTGGATTTTACGCGCACGGCCAACAGCCAATTTATCTTCCGGTGACAACTCGTCCATACCCAGAATCGCGATAATGTCACGCAACTCTTTGTAGCGTTGTAATGTTTGCTGTACTGAACGTGCAACTTGATAGTGCTCTTCACCTACCACTAACGGGTCTAATTGACGTGAGGTTGAATCCAATGGGTCCACCGCTGGGTAGATACCTAAAGAAGCAATGTCACGTGACAACACAACGGTTGAATCCAAGTGCTGGAATGTTGTCGCAGGGGACGGGTCAGTCAAGTCATCCGCTGGTACATAAACCGCTTGAATAGAAGTAATAGAACCTGTTTTAGTTGAAGTAATGCGCTCTTGTAAACGACCCATTTCATCAGCCAGAGTAGGTTGGTAACCCACCGCTGAAGGCATACGGCCTAACAAAGCTGATACTTCAGTGCCGGCCAATGTGTAACGGTAGATGTTGTCCACGAAGAACAACACGTCACGGCCTTCGTCACGGAATTTCTCCGCCATGGTCAAACCTGACAAAGCTACGCGTAAACGGTTGCCTGGCGGTTCGTTCATTTGACCGAACACCATCGCTACTTTTGATTCTTTCATGTCATCCAGTTTAATAACGCCAGCTTCTGCCATCTCGTGGTAAAAGTCGTTACCTTCACGCGTACGCTCACCCACACCGGCAAACACTGATAAACCTGAGTGTTGTTTAGCGATGTTGTTAATCAGCTCCAACATATTAACGGTTTTACCTACGCCAGCACCACCGAACAGACCCACTTTACCACCCTTAGCGAACGGACAAACCAAGTCAATCACCTTGATACCTGTTTCTAACAAGTCAACAGATGGAGATAACTCTTCAAAGGTTGGCGCTTTTTGGTGAATTGAACGGCGTTCGTCACAATCGATTGGACCAGCCTCATCGATTGGGCGACCCAACACGTCCATAATACGGCCTAAAGTACCAGTACCTACTGGCACCTGAATCTGTGCGCCAGTTGATTTGAATGCGGTACCACGTGCCAGACCATCAGATGAGCCCATGGCAATCGTACGCACAATGCCATCACCCAATTGTTGTTGCACTTCCAATGTTAAACCAGCTTCCGCTTGGCTTGATGCGTCATCAATAATCAATGCTTCAAATACTTTCGGCATTTGATCACGTGGAAACTCAACGTCAACCACCGCACCAATACATTGCACTACTTTACCAATATTTGCTGTACTCATCTTTTTTCCTTACTAAACTTTGTTAGTCAGATTTTATAAAAATTTCCGTTCACCCCGAGCTTGTCGAAGGGTAAACTTTTAATGCTTATGCAACTGCGGCAGCACCGCCAACGATCTCTGAAATCTCTTTGGTAATCGCTGCCTGACGTGCCTTGTTGTAAACCAGTTTCAATTCACCAATCACGTTTTTCGCGTTATCAGATGCTGATTTCATCGCCACCATACGAGATGATTGCTCTGAAGCCATATTCTCTGATACTGCGTTATATACCAGTGATTCAATGTAACGCACCATCAATTGATCGATCACAGGCTTAGCTTCTGGTTCGTAGATGTAATCCCAATGACCTTTGGCTGCACCAATTTGAAGCGCGCTCTTAACAACAGCACTAGCACTCAACACTTCAGATTTCTCTTCAGTTGGATGAGTACCCAAACGTTCAGCAGTTAATGGCAGTAATTGTTCAATCACCGGCTCTTGCTTCATGGTGTTGATAAAGCGGGTGTAGCAGATATGCAGCTGGTCGATTTCACCGGCGGTATAAGCATCCAGCATCACTTTAATGGTACCAATCAGTTTTTCCAAATGCGGTACATCACCTAAACCGGTAATGTGCGATTTCACATTAGCACCCACGCGGTTCATAAAGCTGTAGCCTTTGTTACCAATCGCGCTTACAGACAATTTCTTGCCTTCTGATTCCCAGGTTTTCATCTGGCTAACCGTTAAACGCAATACGTTGGTATTCAAGCCGCCGCACAGACCTTTGTCCGAGCTCACAACGATGATGCCTACATTCTTAACCTTTTCACGTTTCATCAAAAAAGGATGCTTGTACTCAGAATGTGCCAGTGAAAGATGCGCAGCCACATTGCGAATTTTTTCAGCATATGGACGTGATGCACGCATTCTATCTTGCGCTTTACGCATTTTAGAAGCGGCCACCATCTCCATCGCCTTGGTGATCTTGCGTGTATTTTCTACACTCTTGATCTTGGTTCTAATTTCTTTACTACCAGCCATATGTTTTCCTAAACAGTATTGTCCTAATAGTTAGAATTAATAAGCAGTTGTCGCTTTGAAGTCTTGAATTGCTGCATCAAGCGCTTTTTCGTTGTCGCCACTTAAATCTTTGCTTGCTTCAATCGCATCAGCTAGTGCCTTATATTTAGAAGCAATAAAACCGTGCAACTTACCTTCAAAAGCCAACACTTTGTTAGTCGGCACATCATCAAGGTAACCTTTATTAGCAGCAAACAATGTAATCGCCATGTTTGAAACGCTTAAAGGTGCATATTGTGCTTGTTTCATCAATTCAGTAAACATACGACCACGGTCCAATTGTTTACGTGTTGCTTCATCCAAATCTGATGCGAACTGCGCAAACGCAGCCAATTCACGATATTGAGCTAAAGCTAAACGCACACCGCCACCCAATTTCTTGATAACTTTAGTTTGTGCAGCACCACCCACGCGAGACACTGAAATACCAGCGTTAATCGCAGGACGAATACCGGCGTTGAACAGGTCAGTTTCTAGGAAGATCTGACCGTCAGTAATAGAAATCACGTTGGTTGGAACGAATGCAGAAACGTCACCCGCCGCAGTTTCAATCACTGGTAATGCGGTCAATGAACCTGTTTTACCTTTTACCGCACCATTAGTGAATTTTTCTACATACTCTTCGTTTACACGAGCCGCACGCTCCAACAAACGTGAGTGGATATAGAACACATCACCTGGGTAAGCTTCACGACCTGGTGGACGACGTAACAGCAATGAAATTTGACGGTAAGCAATCGCTTGTTTAGTCAAATCATCATAAACGATCAACGCATCTTCACCGCGGTCACGGAAGTATTCACCCATGGTACATCCAGCGTATGGCGCCAAGAATTGCAATGCTGCTGAATCAGAAGCGGCAGCTGCAACCACGATGGTGTAAGCCATAGCGCCGTTTTCTTCAAGCTTACGTACCACGTTAGCAATGGTTGAAGCCTTTTGACCAATCGCAACATAGATACAGGTCATATTTTGACCTTTTTGATTGATGATGGCATCAACCGCTACCGCTGTTTTACCTGTTTGACGGTCACCAATAATCAACTCACGTTGGCCGCGGCCTACTGGCACCATTGAGTCAATTGATTTCAAACCGGTTTGCACGGGTTGCGACACTGATTTACGTGCAATCACGCCCGGTGCCACTTTTTCAATCTTGTCTGTCATCTTCGCATTAACAGGACCTTTGCCATCAATTGGCTGGCCTAACGCGTTTACAACACGACCGATCAACTCCGGACCAACCGGCACTTCCAGAATACGGCCTGTACATTTACAGGTATCGCCTTCAGTAATGTGTTCGTAATCACCCAATACCACCGCTCCCACTGAGTCACGCTCAAGGTTGAGTGCCAAACCAAAAGTATTACCCGGGAACTCGATCATTTCGCCAGACATCACGTTTGATAAGCCGTGAATACGAACGATACCGTCCGTTACTGAAATAACTGTACCTTGGGTACGCGCTTCAGCACTGGTAGAAAAATTTTCTAATCTGCTTTTAATCAGTTCACTGATTTCTGATGTAGATAATTGCATTGCTAAACTCCTATAATTTTTTCTGGCTGTGCCTTAGGCTGTAAGCGCGTAGGCTAAATTTTGTAATTGACCTTTGACAGATGCATCTATTACGGTATCGCCAACAATGATTTTGATGCCGCCAATAATTTCCGGGTCGATAGAAACACTTGCCTCAATCTTCTTGCCGAATTTTGCTTCCAAGCGCTTTACCAAGTCCTTGGTATCTGCCGCGCTGATCTTAACTGCAGCAATGATTTCTGCATCTAGAGTACCTTCGTCTTGCGCCTTCAATGCTTCAAATGCACTGTAGATTTCCGGCAAAATAGATAAACGGCCATACTCAACTAGAACCTTGATGAGATTCTGTCCGTTTTCATTCAGATTGTTGCCACAAACTTTCAAGAAAGTTGCCAGCATCTCACTGCTCACTACTTTTGGGTCTTGAATATAAGCCTTGATTTGCGCATCATTTGCAACTGCAGCAGCAAAACCCAACATCTCAGACCATTTGCCCAAGGCCTTTTGCTCACGACCTAATTTATAAGCCGCTACTGCATAAGGTCTTGCGATGGTTGATATTTCAGCCATGTGTTTTCCTTTATCCCTTGCCTTTTGTCTCTAGGCCTTAAAGTTCTGCCGCGAGTTTAGACAACAATTCGCTATGTGCTTTTGCGTCGATTTCTTTACGCAAAATCTTTTCAGCACCTGCAATTGCCAACGTTGAAACTTGTGCGCGCAAACCTTCTTTCGCACGATTCACTTCTTGGTCAATTTCAGCTTTAGCACCAGCGATAATGCGTTCACCTTCAGACTTGGCATTACCTTTAGCTTCTTCAACGATTTGCGTTCCACGTTTTTCAGCTTGCGCAATAATTTCACTCGCTTTTTGTTTAGCTTCAGTCAAAGTCACTTCTGATTTTTTAGCTGCAACTTCCAAAGCACTTCTGCCTTCTTGCGCTGCGGCCAAACCATCAGCAATTTCTTTTTGACGCGCTTCAATCGCTTTTAACAGCGGCGGCCAAACAAATTTCACTGTGAACCAAATCAACACAGCAAATGCGATAGCTTGTGCGATAAGTGTAAAGTTAATATTCATTTTTGATCCATATTGTTAATCATAAAAGCACCTGTCATTAAACCATCGCTTAACGACCAGTTAGCTTAATTTTGCTAATTATTGAGTAACTACGCTTAATAATGGGTTAGCAAATGCAAACATCATGGCAAGACCAACACCAATAATGAATGACGCGTCGATCAAACCTAACAGCAAGAATACTTTACCTTGCAAAGCCGGGATCATTTCTGGTTGACGCGCAGCGCCTTCCAAGAAACTAGCGCACATAATACCGATACCGATACAAGCACCCGCAGCGCCCAAACCAATAATTAAACCAATGCCAACGCCTGTGTAGGCTTGAATCAATGCTAATGCTTCCATGTTATTACCCTCTCTAAAATTAAACTCAAAACTGAACTACTATAAAAAATAAACTACTTAAAACTGAACTGCTTAAAACCTAAAACCTGACAAAATTCGTTACTTAGTGCGACTCATGCGCCATGGCTAAATACACCACAGTCAACATCATGAAAATAAACGCCTGCAATGCCACGATCAGAATGTGGAAAATTGACCAACCTGCACCTAGAATAGCACCAGCAATCGTACCGGTTACACCTGTTGCCGCCCACAAACCCAGCAGCAAGAAGATAACCTCACCGGCGTACATGTTACCGAATAGACGCAAAGAGTGTGAAAGTGGTTTTGAAACATATTCAATCAGATTGAACAGGAAGTTGGCTGGCCATACCCAAATTTTTGAACCGAATGGCGCACAAAACAACTCATGAACGAAACCGCCTAGACCCTTAACCTTGATAGCAAAGAAAATCATCAAGATCCATACCGATAGCGCTAAAGCAAAGGTAGTATTGATGTCTGAAGTGGGCACCGCACGCCATTTAGCATCCGCGCCACCAAAGAATGAAACAATGCCAGCAACCCAGTCAACCGGCAAAAAGTCCATGGCGTTCATTGCGAACACCCATAAAAACACGGTTAAAGCGGTTGGAGCAATAAAACTGTGGCGATTGCCGTGGAAAATATTCTTTACTTGGTCATCAATAAAGCCGAATACCAGCTCGACAAATGCCTGACCTTTTGTCGGCACGCCAGAAGTCGCTTTACGGGCAACCAACCACACCAAGCCCATCACAATCAAACCAAGTGCCACTGACATAACAAAAGTGTCTACATGCAATGTCCAGAAACCAGCACCGTCGCTCACCGGTTGAGCGTTAAAACTCAAGTGATGCTCAATATAACTGGATGGTGTCAGTGCGTGTTCAGCGTTGCCTGCGTGTTCTGTAGCCATAGTTTTACTTAATATTTCTTTAATTTACACGTTTAATTTACTGAGAGCCGCGCCTGAAAACAGGGCTGCAGCTGCCAAACCTGCAATCAGTGCAAACGGCACCAATTGCTTATAGATACTGAATGCGATAAACAACAGAATGATTATCACTAAAATTTTTACCGCTTCCGCCTTGAGCAGATTTACTAAAATCGCAGAGGCATCACTATTACCAGCGCCGCGCCGCGCAATAAGAGATGCCACATAAGCACCCAGCATCACGCTGGCACCACCTAAAATTGCTGAAATTCCAGCGTGCAAACCTGACAAGATAAACGCGATTACAGCAACTGCCAGCGTAGCAATTAGCTGAATTTTAAGCATTTTACTAAAAACATCTAATGGTTTTGATGCTGACAATGACTTAAACCCACCTAAAATTTAACTACCATTTAAAAGCTTTTTTGTAACCGTTTTATGATTATTTTAACGTTTAGTCTATGCGTACCCAAGAAAGCGCCAAGTAGCAAAGACCGCGATTCTGAATTACTAGCGCTTTTTAGTCAAGCCTTAAGTTGCATAGAGTGAGTAAGTTGTTTAAGTAAAATGAAACACTTAGCGCGTAATCTTGCTAATAATGCCGTCCAATTGGTCTAAATTTGCGTAACTGATTTTCAATGTACCCGCGCCATTGGCGCCGGCTTTAATGCTCACTGACGCCCCGAGTTGATCGCTTAATGTTTCTTGCAACCTTAAAATATCCGGATCGATTTTTGCTGCTTGTGTTGATTTCTGACCAGGAATTGCAATTTCCTCACTTGATTTCTTAACATTGAACTCCTTAACCAGATTTTCTACTTCACGCACAGATAAATCGTTATATACAATCTGCTCGGCTAACATCACCTGCTGCGCACCGTCCAAACCTATCAAGGCGCGCGCGTGCCCCATATCCAATTTGCCGTGCATCAGCATTTCCTGTACTGCTACAGTCAAGGTAAGCAAGCGTAATAAATTTGAAACCGCAACGCGTGAGCGCCCAACCGCCGCCGCCGCTTTTTCATGTGTCATCGCAAACTCATCTATCAACCGCTTAATGCCTTGCGCTTCTTCCAGTGGGTTCAGGTTCTCACGTTGAATATTCTCAATCAACGCCATTGCAAGTGCCGCTTCATCGGCAATTTCGCGCACCAACACTGGCACTTCATTTACACCTGCGATTTGGCTCGCGCGCCAACGGCGTTCACCGGCAATAATCTCATAATGCTCATTATCTTGACGCCCATCAGACAATTGACGCACCAAAATAGGTTGTAGGACGCCTTGCGTTTTAATCGAAGCCGCCAATGTCTGCAACGCGGCATCATCCATATAACTACGGGGCTGGTATTTGCCTGGCCGCAGCTGCCCTACCTTCAGCATCATGAGCGAATCCGCTTCGCCCACGCTCCCCATATCCCCTGCAAGCAGCGCATCCAGCCCACGTCCCAAACCTTTTAACTTAACCATGTTTATTCTCTTTGCTTATATTTTGTTTATCAACGATTTCCTGTGCGAGATCTAGGTAAGCAATCGCCCCTTTAGAAGCCTTATCGTAATAAAGCACTGGCACGCCGTGACTTGGCGCCTCAGCTAAACGAATATTGCGTGGAATGATCGTTTTATAAACTTTGTTGCCAAAATGGCTAATGAGTTGTGCCGATACTTGCTGTGCAAGCATATTGCGGCTATCAAACAAGGTGCGTAATAAACCTTCTATTTCCAGTGTTGGGTTCAAATGCGCCCGTACTTTTTTAATGGTATTCACCAAGTCCGACAAACCCTCTAACGCATAATACTCACATTGCATCGGGATCATCACCGCATTGGCGGCCGTCAACGCGTTCACCGTTACCAGATTGAGGGCAGGCGGACAATCAAGCAGCACCATATCATAAGCATCACCCAGATTGGCAATCGCGGCTTTTAAGCGATTCTCACGTGCCAGCTCATTCACCAACTCAACCTCGGCGCCGGCTAACTCACGGTTTGAAGGCGCAAGGTCAAAACCGCCCTTTTCGCTTTTTACTACCACCTCTTGCAGTGACTGCTCGCCAATCAGCACATGATAAATGCTTAATTTAAGATGTGCCTTGTCTATGCCGCTACCGGTACTAGCGTTGCCTTGTGGATCCAAATCAATGAGCAATACACGCTTTCCCAAACTGGCTAGGCTTGCCGCCAAATTGACGCAAGTCGTGGTTTTACCAACGCCGCCTTTTTGATTGGTGATTGCTAATATTTTCATTATATTTTTCTTTGCATTTTTCAGTAATTACATTGCTGCGCTGATCTGAACAACCTTTAGGGCACTTCTATCAATCATTTCTTAAAATTACCAGATGCCGCTGCGCATCCAAACCTGCCACTTTTAACACTTTAATCTCACTGGGCGTAATGCCGCTTTTTTCAAATTCATGTTGCGGAATCGAGCCTTTCATTGCCAGCCACATTCCACCCTCTGCCAACAAATGGCTGGTGAGTTTTACAAACAAACCAATTTCTGAAAATGCACGCGAGATAATAACATCAAATTTTGCCTTAATCTCTTGCCCTGAGGTCGCAGACTCGGCGACTTCCTGCTCTTCAATTCGACCATGAATGACCGTGAAATTTGCCAATCCCAACTGCGCTTTTACTTGTCGCATAAAACTTACTTTTTTCTGCACTGCATCTATCGCGGTTACTTGCAACTCCGGCAAACAAATTGCCAAAACAATACTCGGCAACCCGGCGCCAGCGCCCACATCAAGTAAGCGCTTGCACTCAATCCAAGGCAATACAGACAAGCTATCCAAGATATGCAATGTCACCATTTCTAAAGGCTCACGCACCGCCGTCAGGTTATGCACTTGGTTCCACTTATAAATGAGCGCAACGTAATCAAGCAATTTTTGTTGCTGTTCTGCACTCAAATTCAAACCCATTTCAAGCAAACCAGCTTCTAATTTTGCTTGTAGCTGCGCACGCGCTTCTTGCTTTAAATTGCTCGGCATATTGGCTGTCATGCTGCGTTTCCCATATCAGAATTCACAGCATCCGGACCTAAGGCTTTTACGCGCGATTTACGTTTTAAGTACACCAACAGTAGCGAAATCGCGGCTGGCGTGATGCCTGAAATGCGACCGGCCTGGCCAATGGTTTCAGGTTTTTGTGCGTTTAATTTTTGTTGCGCTTCGATAGGCAAACCATGAATTTCACGATAATCCAAATCACCCGGCAACCTAGTGTTCTCTTGCCCACGGCTACGCGCCACCTCATCGGCCTGGCGGTCAATGTAGCCTTGATATTTTGCTGCAATTTCAACTTGCTCGCGCACCGTCGGCTCCACTTCACCCAAGCCCTCAGCCCCCAAAGTGAGCAGGGCGTCGTAACTGACTTCCGGGCGGCGTAGCAATTCAAACAAACTATATTCATGCTCCAGTGGCTTGCCAAAAATGCTTTGCATGGTATCGGCGCTTAAACTTGCGGGCTGCACAAAGGTTTTTTTCAAACGCTCCTGCTCGCGCACTATCGCTTCTTTTTTGCGGCTAAACGCTTCCCAGCGCACATCATCTACCAAACCTAACTTACGACCGATTTCTGTCAAACGCATATCTGCATTATCTTCACGCAGTTGCAAACGATATTCCGCACGGCTGGTAAACATACGGTAGGGCTCGCTCACACCACGCGTAACGAGGTCATCCACCAGCACACCCAAATAAGCCTCATCACGCGCCGGACACCACGCGGCTTTGCCTTGCGCATACAGTGCCGCATTCGCCCCTGCCAGCAAACCCTGTGCCGCCGCCTCTTCATAACCGGTAGTACCGTTGATTTGCCCCGCAAAAAACAAACCTTGAACCGCCTTGGTTTCTAAGCTTGATTTCAGCCCACGCGGATCGTAATAATCATATTCAATTGCGTAGCCCGGGCGCAGAATATGCGCATTCTCCAAACCCCTTACCGAGCGCACCAAGGCAAGCTGAATATCAAAAGGCAAACTGGTAGAAATACCATTTGGATAAATTTCGTTAGTATTTAAGCCTTCTGGCTCTAAAAAGATTTGATGCGATTCTTTATCAGCAAAGCGATGGATTTTATCTTCAACACTCGGACAGTAGCGCGGCCCCACACCCTCAATCACGCCCGTGTACATGGGTGAACGATCTAAACCACTGCGAATAATATCGTGCGTGCGCTCATTGGTATGGGTAATCCAGCAGGGCAATTGGGCAGGGTGCTGTGCTGCATTGCCCAAAAACGAAAATACCGGCACGGGATCGTCACCTGATTGCACGGTCATCACAGAATAATCAATGGTACGGCCGTCAATGCGCGGTGGCGTACCGGTTTTTAAGCGTCCGGCCGGCAAACCGATTTCACGTAAGCGAGCCGCCAATGAGATTGATGGCGGGTCACCTGCGCGACCTGCGCTGTAATGCTGCAAACCTACGTGTATCAGTCCACCCAAAAATGTACCCGCAGTTAGCACCACAGATTTTGCGGCAAAACGCAAACCTATTTGCGTCACCACGCCAGCAGCACGCTCGCCATCTAAGATAATGTCATCAACCGCCTGCTGAAACAACCAAAGGTTAGGCTGATTTTCCAACCTGTGGCGTATAGCCGCTTTATACAACACGCGATCAGCTTGCGCGCGTGTTGCGCGCACGGCCGGACCCTTGCTGGAATTTAAAATACGGAACTGAATGCCGCCTTCATCGGTAGCTGCTGCCATGGCACCGCCTAAAGCATCGATTTCTTTGACCAAATGCCCCTTGCCTATGCCGCCAATACTTGGATTACAGGACATTTGCCCCAAAGTTTCGATATTATGTGTCAGCAACAGGGTTTTTTGCCCCATTCTGGCACTTGCAAGCGCCGCTTCGGTGCCAGCATGACCACCGCCCACCACAATAACATCAAAAATATCAGGGAAATTCATGTTAAAACCGTAAAGCTAAAGAGATGAAAGTTTAACGCAATCTTGCGCTTAGGTCATGTAAAACGGCATCTTAAATCCCTGTTTCACGTGAAACACTGCGCCATTTTGAAGTTGGACATAATTTATTAACAAAATTGGCATAAAATTCGCTTAATAAATTTTAAGCCAAGTCAAATTAGTTTAGAATTGAGCGCGTTACAATAACCCACCATTAAATGCGTTTTATTGAACTCACGTATTACTGAACTCGCACTTTTATTTATACTTTGGAGAATCAAATGAGAAATTTAAATATCGCTCTAGCTGCATTGTTAGGCTTTGCTG
The DNA here is from genome assembly GCA_945872425.1 of Methylotenera oryzisoli. Taxonomy (GTDB): domain Bacteria; phylum Pseudomonadota; class Gammaproteobacteria; order Burkholderiales; family Methylophilaceae; genus Methylotenera; species Methylotenera oryzisoli_C. The sequence continues at coordinate 64,331 of CAMBZE010000004.1, forward strand.
TTTTTTCAGCACAAGCTGACGTTGAAAACGCTGTAAAACTACAAACTAAATATAAATCATTTGCCAAAACTGCTAATCCTGAATATTCCAGCCCTTCAGCAGTCGATGGTAAATTATTTTTCAACCGTAAAATCAAAGGCGCTGACGGCAAAGAAACAGCTTGCGCTTCATGCCACACACAAAACCCGGCCAATGAAGGCAAAAACATTGCCACCGGTAAAAAAATTGCAGCATTATCACCTAACGTAAATGCAAAACGCTTTTCTGATGTTGATAAAGTTGAAGAAAACTTTACCAAACATTGTAATGAAGTGATTGGTGCTGATTGTACTGCCGCTGAAAAAGCAAA